>JBLRXF010000084.1:0-10125 GCA_047920875.1 Haliea sp.
GACTGGTGGCCAAGGACGATGTCACTATTCGCGCCATGGTCAGCGGCTATCTGCTGGCGCGGGAGTTCACCGAGGGCGAGCAGGTCGCAGCGGGGGATGTCCTGTACCGCATCGATCCCTCGGAGTATGCCGCCGCCCTGGCCAAGGCCAAGGCCGAGCTGGCCGCCGCGACCGCCAACCAGGCAAACGCCGAGCGCAATTACAAACGAGGCCAGGAACTGCTGCCGCGGGGGGCGATTTCGCAGGTGGAAATGGACAACCTTACCGCCCAGAAACTCGATGCGGATGCCCATATTGAGGCGGCCAGGGCCCAGGTCACCAGCGCCGAGGTCAACCTGGGCTTCACTACCATCAAGGCTCCCATCGCCGGGCGCATCGGCCGCAGTCAGGTCAGCCCCGGCGATCTGGTGGGTCCCAACAGCGGTGACCTTACCAATCTGGTCAGTGTCGATCCCATCGAGGCCCTGTTCCAGGTGTCCGAGGCCACCTATATCGCCCAGATCAGCCAGCGCGTTACTGCCAACCCCAGCGTTGCCGATCTCAAGGGGGTGGAGGTGATGCTGGAACTGGCCAACGGCGTGGTCTACCCGGAGGTGGGCAGGATCGACTATTTCGGCAACCGCATCGATGCCAGCACCGGCACCATGGAAGCCCGGGCGCGTATCCCCAATCCCTATGGCCTGCTGGTGCCGGGCCAGTATGTGCGGGTGACCTTGCAGGATACCGAGCTGCTGGAGGGGCTGTTTCTGCCCCTGGCGGCGGTGCAGGCCGACCAGCAGGGCACCTTTGTCCTGGTAGTCGGCGCCGACAGCACGGTGCGCCGCCAGAATGTGGCGCTGGGCGATCGTTTCGACGACCTGGTACTGGTGAAGGATGGCGCTGAGGACGGCGACCGGGTCATTGTACGCGGCCTGCAGCAGGTGCGCCCGGGTATGCCGGTAGAGGTGACCGCGACGGTTAATGCCGTCGGCAGCGGAGTCTAGCGGGATGTTCAGCGCATTCTTCATTACCCGCCCCAAGTTCGCGCTGGTCATATCCATTGTGCTCACTCTGCTGGGCTCTCTCGCCATGACCCTGCTGCCGGTGAACGAGTACCCGCCGATCTCACCGCCCAATATTGTGGTGTCGGGCTTTTATCCGGGTGCAGCCGCCGAGGTGGTGGAAGCGGCGGTGGGTACGCCGATCGAGGATGCGGTCAACGGGGTCGAGGACATGATCTACATGTCCTCCAAGAGCGCCAACGACGGCAGCTACTCGCTGTCGGTCACCTTTGACGTTGGCACCGACGCGGACATGGCGCTGGTGCGGGTGCAGAACCGGGTAAAGCTGGCGGAGCCCTCCCTGCCGGCCGAGGTCACCGCCCGCGGCCTGACGATAGTCGAGCGTGCTCCCGACATGCTCAAGATCGTCAGCTTTACCTCACCGGATGACTCGCTGGATTACAAGTTCCTCTCCAACTACGTCAAGATCAACGTGCTGGCGGCGCTGAGCCGGGTACCGGGAATCTCCGGCGCAACGGTGATCGGCGAGGCCGATTACGCCATGCGCCTGTGGCTGGATCCGGACAAGATGGCCAATCGCGGCCTGTCGGTCACCGACATTCACGCCGCCTTGCGGGAACAGAATGTCCAGGTAGCTGCCGGCAAGATTGGCGGCGCGCCTTTCGACCGGCGCATGGAAACTGAATTCACCCTGCGGGTGAAGGGCCGGCTGCAGGAGGTCGAGGAGTTCGAGAACATCGTGCTGCGGGCTCGGCCCGACGGCTCGGCAATCTACCTGCGGGATGTGGCGCGCGTTGAGCTGGGCCAGTCCGGCTATGCGTTCTTTGGCGAAATCAACGGCCTGCCGGCGGTGAATGTGGCGCTGTATCAGGCCTCGGATGCCAACGCGCTGCAGGTGGGCGCCGCGGTCAATGCGCTGCTGACGGAGGTGTCCAGCGGCTTTCCGGAGGGCATGTCCTACCAGGTCAACTACGATACCACCCGCTATGTGTCTACCGCTGTGTCCCAGGTGCTGGTCTCCCTGGCCCTTGCCGTCGCACTGGTGATTCTCATTACCTACATTTTCCTCGGCAGCCTGCGGGCGACCCTGGTTCCGGCGGTGACCATCCCGGTGTCGCTGGTGTCTGCTCTGGCGGTCCTGTTTCTGCTGGACATGTCCATCAATACCATGACCCTGTTTGCCCTGATCCTGGCGATCGGCATCGTGGTGGATGACGCCATCCTGGTGATAGAAAACTGTGACCGCCACCTGCGTGAGGATCCAGCCCTGACGCCTCGGGACGCGGCATTGATCACCATGCGGGAGGTGGGGGGCGCCATTATCGCCACGACCCTGGTGCTGCTGGCAGTATTCGTGCCCGTGGCGGCGCTGCCCGGTATCACTGGCGAAATGTATCGACAGTTCGGCATCACCATTTGCGTCGCGGTGGTGTTCTCGTCCCTCAATGCGCTGACCCTGAGTCCCGCCCTGTGCGCTCTGTTGCTGCGTCAGGGGGGGCAGCGGGACGCCGGCTGGTACCGGCTGTTCCTGGCATTTTTTGCCCGGGTGACCGCCGGCTATGCTCGCGGTGTGGCCTGGGTGCTGCGCAAGCTGGTAGTGGTCGGGCTGATTTTTCTCCTGTGGATGGGGGGGCTGGCCCTGGGCGTGCTCAGCACCCCAACGGCGCTGGTGCCCGATGAGGACAAGGGCGCGCTGCTGGTCAATGTGCAGCTGCCCGATGCAGCCTCCCTGCTGCGTACCCGGGATGCCGTGCGCAAGGTCGCCGATATTATCGCCACGGACCCCGCGGTAGAGAGCGTGACCGAGGTCAGCGGTTTTTCCATCCTCACCGGCGCCATGGCGAGCAATGCCGGCACCCTGTTCGTGGTGCTGAAACACTGGGATGAGCGCCAGCGCGCTGAGCAGCTGGTATTCAGCGTGGCCGGGCGCATCAACGCCCGGGCCTTCATGCAGGTGCCCGAGGCCCAGGTGGTGGCGATCGCACCGCCGGCGGTGCCGGGTATGGGCGCCGTGGGTGGGCTGGAACTCATGCTGCAGGACACCCTTGCACGCAGTCCCGCGGAGCTGGCCGCGGTCCTCAACAATTTCATTGTCGACAGCAATGAGCAGCCGGCGCTGTCCCGCGTGTTCAGCAGTTTCAGAGCCAACGTACCCCAGTACTTCATCGATGTGGACCGGGTGAAGGCCAAGAATCTCGGCGTGCCCTTGAACGAGATATTCATGACCCTGCAGGCCCAGCTGGGTTCCATGTACATCAACGACTTCAACAAGTTCGGTCAGACCTATCAGGTCACCATGCAGGCGGATGCGCCGTTTCGGGCCGATCTTGAGGGCCTGGAACATTTCTACGTCAAAGCCGGCAGTGGCGAGATGGTGCCCCTCAGCACCCTGGTCAGCAGTCGCCTGATACTCGGGCCCGACGTGGTGCAGCGCTATAACCTGTACCGCTCGGCCACGGTGCGCGGCAGTGCCGCGCCCGGTTACAGCAGCGGCGACGCGATGCAGGCCTTCGAGGCCGCAGCGGAGCGCCTGCCGGGCGGCTATCGTATCGACTGGACTGGCGCGGCTTATCAGGAGCGGCAGGCCGGCAACACCGCGGTGCTCGGCTTCGCGCTGGCGCTGGTATTCGTATACCTGTTCCTGGTGGCCCAGTACGAGAGCTGGTCCATCCCGGTGGCGATTATCCTGGTGGTACCCATGGCGATCGGCGGCGCGATTCTGGCGCTGCTGCTGACGGGTCAGGCGCTGAACCTCTACGCCCAGATCGGTTTGGTGCTGCTGATCGCGATGGCGGCGAAGAACGCTATCCTGATCGTGGAGTTTGCCTGTCAACTGCGCGAGCAGGGCCGCAAGGGTATTCTGGAAGCGGCCGCGGAGGCGGGCCGGCTGCGGTTCCGGGCGGTGAGCATGACCGCGGTGTCGTTCATTCTCGGGATCCTGCCGCTGGTGTTTGCCAGCGGTGCCGGCGCCTTCGGTCAGCGCTCGCTGGGGATTACCGTTCTGGGTGGCATGCTGGCGGCGCTGCTGGTGGGCACCTTCTTCATCCCCGGCTTCTACGCCATCATCCAGACCCTGCGCGAGCTCATCAAACAGCGCCTGGGCCTGACTCCGTAGTGTGGGAGCCCGCTCTGCGGGCGATCGCAGATTACTGCTCTATGGATCGCCCGCGGAGCGGGCTCCTACAGGGTGGAGGTTTCAGGCAAACAAGGACTTCAGGCTGCTGAGGGTCTCGCTGGCGCGCTGCTCGTTGGCCTCGACGGTATCCGCGTCGCCGCCCTGCCACTGCAGGTCGTCCGGCGGCAGCTCCGCCAGAAAGCGGCTGGGCTCGCAGCTGATGATCTCGCCGTACTGGCGCCGCTTCAGGGCCATGGTCATGGTGAGGGTTTCCCGGGCGCGGGTAATGCCGACGTAGGCCAGGCGCCGCTCCTCGGCGATATTGTCCTCCTCGATACTGGCGCGGTGCGGCAGCAGTCTTTCCTCCATGCCGATGATGAACACGTGGGGAAACTCCAGGCCCTTGGAGGCGTGCAGGGTCATCAGCTGGACGCTGTCGGGGCCGGCCTTCTCCTCTTCCTGCTGCTCCAGCAGGTCGCGCAGCAGCAGGCGGCTTACCGCCTCGTCGAGGGCGATCTCCTCGTCGCGCATCACCCGCTCGAGGCTGTCGACCAGGAAGGTGACATTGCCCATGCGGCGTTCGGCCACATCTTCGCTGGAGCTCAGCTGCAGCAGCCAGTCGGCGTAGTCGATATCGCGGATCAATTGGCGGATGGCGCCGATGCCATTGCCGCCCTCGGCCTGGCGGCGCAGGCCCGCAAGCCAGTGATGGAACTCGCGCAGCCGGCGCAGGCCCGCTTCGGGCAGGGCCCCGGCATCGATATGCTGCAGGGCCTGGCTCAGGCTCTGGTGACTGTGGGTGGCAAACGCGCCCAGGGCCTCCAGGGTTGAGGGGCCGAGCTTGCGCCGCGGCACGTTGGCGATGCGCAGGAAGGCGTTGTCGTCGTTCTCGTTCACCAGCAGGCGCAGGTAGGCCATGATGTCCTTGACCTCGTTGCGGGCGAAGAACGAGGTGCCACCACTCAGGTGGTAGGGCACTTGCTGTTGCTGCAGGGCCAGTTCCAGCAGCCGCGACTGGTGGTTGCCCCGGTACAGCACGGCGTAGTCGCCAAAGCGGGTACGCTTGCGCAGCTTGTGATCGAGGATTTCTGCCACCACCTGGTCCACTTCGTGCTGCTCGTCGCTGCAACGTATCACCCGCAGCGGGTCGCCGGCACCCAGCTCGCTCCAGAGCCGCTTCTCGAATACGTGCTCGTTATTGGCGATCAGGGTGTTGGCGGCCTTGAGGATGCGCGAGGTGGAGCGGTAGTTCTGCTCCAGCTTGACCACCTTCAGGCCGGGGAAATCCGCCTGCAGCAGGGCCAGGTTTTCCGGCCGCGCGCCGCGCCAGGCGTAGATGGACTGGTCGTCATCGCCCACCACGGTGAGGCCGCCGCCGAGGCCGATCAGCTGCCGTACCAGCAGGTACTGGCTGGCGTTGGTGTCCTGGTATTCGTCCACCAGCAGGTAGTGCAGACGCTCCTGCCACTTGGTCAGGACCTCGGGCTGGTGCTCGAAAAGTATGGTGGGCAGCAGGATCAGGTCGTCGAAATCCAGCGCGTTGTAGGCCCGCAGGGCCTTGCGATAGCGCTGGTAGGCCTGGGCGAAGAGCATGTCGGCGGGGCTTTTGGCGTGGGCCAGCGCTTGCTCCGGCAATACCCGGTCGTTCTTCCAGTTGGAAATGCACTGCTGGATCAACTGGGCCTGGTCGCCCTCGGCGCCATGCTCCTGGATCAGCAGGTCGCGAATCAGGTTGCGGGTGTCCTCGCCATCGAAGATGGAAAAGCCTGCCTTCATCTCCAGTGCCTTGCGCTCCTCGCGAATGATCTTCAGGCCCAGCTGGTGAAAGGTGCTGACGGTCAGACCTTCGGATGCCTGCGCGCCCAGCAGTGCGCCGACCCGCTCTTTCATCTCCCGGGCGGCCTTGTTGGTAAAGGTGACCGCGGCGATGTGGCGGGACTGGATGCCGCACTGCTCCACCAGATAGGCGATTTTGCGGGTGATTACGCTGGTCTTGCCGCTGCCGGCGCCCGCCAGTACCAGCAGGGGGCCGTCGATATAGCGCACAGCCTCGCGCTGGCGGGGATTGAGTTGGGTCACGTGCAACTGCCTTGCCGTTTGGGTGGCAGAGTCTAGCAGCTGTTATGTAGGAGCGCAGTCCCTGCGCGATCGCCCTGCTGCAACAGTTTGGTCATAATTGCCGGCTACCATCGTGTCCCAACTTTTGGCCTGACTGCAGGAGTCTCATCACCGTGAAAGCGATTCCAGGACCCGCTGACCCCGATTTCGTCGCCAATGAGGAGCCCTGCCGGGAGCCGCTACCGCAACCGGGCTTCGATGCCGTTGTGAGTGCTCGCTATGCCCGTCGCGACATCCTGCGCGGTGGACTTGGTCTGGCGCTGGCCAGTATTTTCGGGGGCGCCATGCCCGCGCTGGCACTGGCGCCTGCAGGCACCCCCGCCTCGCCGCGGTCCGGCCTCTTGGGTTTCGAGCCAGTGCCCGTCAGTCGGGTGGACACCGCCGTGGTCCCCCCGGGCTACCGGATCCAGGCCCTGCTGCCCTGGGGCGAACCCATTACCGGCACCTACCCGCCTTTTTCCCAGGACAACACCGGCGCCGAGCAGGCCATGCAGATGGGTTCTCACCATGACGGCATGCATTTTTTTCCCATTGCGGGGAGCTCCCGCGAGGGCCTGCTGGTGGTCAATCATGAATACGCCGAGCCGCGCTTGATGCACAGGGCCGCTAGCGGCCTGGGGCTGATCAGTTTCGACATACCCCTGCGCGAAGACGGCAGCCGCGACCCCGACCAGGTACTCAAGGAAATGCATGCCCACGGCGTCAGCATCGTGCATATCCGTCGCGATGACGGCGGCCAGTGGCTGCCGGTGCGAGACCCCTTGAACCGGCGCGTCACCGCCCTGACGCCCATGGCATTCAGTGGCCCCCAGCGCGGGGACCCGCGCCTGCAGACCGCCTACAGCCCGGACGGTACTCGCGGTCGCGGCACCCTCAACAACTGCGCCCACGGCGTCACACCCTGGGGCACCTATCTCACCTGTGAGGAGAACTGGCGCTATTACTTTGTGCGCGAGCAGGGCGAGCTGCCCCCTTCCCTGTCTCGCTATGGCGTGGGTCCGCTGAACGCCTGGCGCTGGCATCTGGCCGCGGCCAATGCCGGTGACGCGGCGGACCAGTACGCGCGCTTCGACGCCACGCCGCGCGCCGACAGCCCGCAGCAGGACTACCGCAACGAACCCCATGCTTTCGGCTGGGTAGTGGAAATCGACCCCTTCGATCCAGCCAGCACTCCGGTCAAGCGCACCCACCTGGGCCGCTTTTCCCACGAGGGTGTGGTGTTCGCCCCGGTGCAGGAGGGCAGGCCGGTCGTGCTCTATTCCGGCGATGACTCCATGTTTGAGTACATTTACAAATTCGTGTCCGCGAAGCCCTACCATGCCACCAGTGCCAGCGGGGCGCTGCTGGATGAGGGCACCCTGTATGCCGCGCGCTTTGACAGTGACGGCCGCGGCGAATGGCTGGCGCTCGCGCCCGGTGCCAACGGCCTCGGTCCCGAAAACGGTTTTGCCACCCTGGCTGATGTCCTGCTCAATACCCGCGGCGCCGCCGATGTGGCGGGTGCCACACCCATGGACCGCCCGGAGTGGGGCGCCATCGATCCGGGTACTGGCATGGTGTATTTCACGCTGACGAAGAACACCCGGCGCACCACCGAGCAGGCCCTGGGCGCGAATCCGCGTGCTGACAACGCCATGGGCCAGATCGTGCGCTGGCGGGAGGCCGGTGATGACCACGCCGCCACGACCTTTGCCTGGGACCTGTTCCTGCTGGCGGGTGACACTGAATCAGGGCGTGATCTCAAGGGCCAGCCCCTGACCGGCGACAGTCTGTTCGCCAATCCCGACGGCCTCTGGTTCGATGCCGATCGCCGCCTGTGGATCCAGACCGACATCTCGGACCTGGACCTGCACAAAGGGCCCTACCAGCCCATGGGCAACAACGCCATGCTCGCCGCCGACCCGGAGACAGGCGAACTGCGGCGCTTCTTCACCGGCCCGCCGGGTGCAGAGATTACCGGCTGCATCACCACCCCGGATCAGACCGCGATGTTCATCAACGTGCAGCATCCGGGTGCCAGCACCTCGGCGCAGGATTTTGCCGCTGGCAGGCTGGACAGCCACTGGCCCGCAGGTGGCACATCCATCCCGCGCTCGGCGACGGTGGTGATCACCCGGGAGGATGGCGGCAGGATCGGAGCCTGATGAGCCGCGCAGGACGCCTCAGGCAGGTTGGTCAGCTGGATCGGTGTCGGTAGCGTCTTTCGCCATTGCGTACTCCAATTCCCGGACCTTGGCCATGAAGGCCAGTGCGGCAGGCGATGGGGAGCGGCCCTTCAGGCGCAGGAAGCCGTAGTTGGTATGCAGCCAGGGCGGACTTGGTGGCAGGCGAACCAGCAGTCCCGCGGCCTCATCCTCCGCGATCTGACTGGCGGTTGCCATGCCGATGGTGTCACTGGCAATCACGATGTCCCGGATCAGGTCGAAGGTGTCCACGCGATGCACGCCCCGCAGCGATCGGGCCCGCTCTGGCAGCGACGATGCCACCAGCGGGTATTCTTGAATATGCTCCAGTGTGAGCGCAGATTCGCGAGTCAGGGGGTGATTGGGGTTGCAGATAAAGGCCCCGCGTTGTTTCGGCAGCGGTTCGGTTTCGAGGCGGGGATCCAGGGTTGCTGTGCTCGTCTCGGCCACCGCCACGTCCAGCTTGCCTTCGATAACCAGCTGTGTCAGCAGTGACCAGTCCGCGACGCGGACATCCAGGCGCAGTCCCGGGTAGTCTCGCAGGAGCAGGCCGCAGGCACGGCCCACGGAGATTTTGCAGGGGTAGGGTCCGGCGCCCACATTCAGGGCGCCGATCTCCAGGCCCATGGCAAGCTGAACTTCCCGTTCCACGTCGGAGGTTTCCTGCAGCAGCGTGCGCCCCCGGTCCACCACGATTCGTCCTATCCCGGTGACTGTCACGCTGGTGCCGCCTCTATCGAACAGCACGGTGCCGAGCATCTCTTCCAGGGATTTGATGCTGCGTGACAGTGCCGGCTGGCTCAGGTGCAGACGGCGGGCGGCAGCGCTGAAGTTGCCCTCTTCGGCGAGGGCAACGGCATGCTGGATCTGGCGCAATTGAAGCTTCATGCGCGAATGGTATAGCAACTGGCAGCAGAATGCATTGGACTAACGGTGGGCGCCTGCCTACGATTCCTCGGCTGTCATTGGCGCGCATGGGCGTGGCCATGTTCAATGAGGAAATTCAGGTGAACTCAATAGTCAGTCTTGGTCTGCGCATTTGCGCGGTCCTGCTCAGCAGCGTTTTGAGCGTGTCAGCGCTCGCCCAGGAGGCCAAGCCGAATGTCCTGGTGATCTGGGGTGACGATATCGGCCAGTTCAATATCAGTGCCTACAACATGGGGATGATGGGCTATAAAACCCCCAATATCGATCGTATTGCCAGAGAGGGTGCCCTGTTTACCGACTGGTATGGACAGCAGTCCTGCACTGCCGGTCGCGCCGCCTTCGTCACCGGGCAGTCACCTATTCGCACCGGCCTGACCAAGGTGGGTTTGCCCGGTGCCCCCGAGGGTATGAGGGTAGAAGATCCGACGATTGCCGCAGTCCTGAGGGCCCAAGGCTATGCCACAGGCCAGTTCGGCAAGAACCACCTCGGCGACCGGGATGACATGCTGCCGACCAATCACGGCTTCGATGAGTTCTTCGGCAACCTCTATCACCTGAATGCGGAGGAAGAGCCGGAACACCCCGACTATCCGAAGAATCCCGAGTTCAAGAAGCAATTCGGCCCTCGAGGTGTGATTCACAGTTTCGCTGATGGCCGTGTTGAGGACACGGGTCCGCTGACCCGCAAGCGTATGGAAACCATCGACGAGGAAGTCAACGCCAAGGCGATCGACTTTATCGAGCGTGCCCATGCGGAAGGCAAGCCGTTCTTCGTCTGGTG
>JBLRXF010000085.1:0-9963 GCA_047920875.1 Haliea sp.
ACAAACTCCTTATTTCCGCCAACATTTGTCAACAGGACGTCAATGCCGCCCGGGAACTTGGTTGCACCGTCCTGCGTAAACCATTCAAGCTGGCCGCCCTGCTGGCCTGGAGCGCCTTGGGCAACGGCGACCGGGTCGGCAGTCTGGTATTCAACGATAGCCGCCACCGCGAGGTGCGCCCGCGCCGCAGCCGCAAGACCGTACTGACGATCCTGTCCGAAATAGAGGCCTTCAACCGTCGCCTGCCGCTCGCCGGTGGTGACGATCGCAGCCTGGCTGGCACGCTCGACACGCTGCGGCGGATTGCCCGGCCCGGCACCAGCATCTATCTGATCAGCGACTTCTACGGCGCAGAGGACCCCGCCGTGCGCGAACATCTGTTCCGGCTGGCGCAGCATTCAGAGATCACCGCCCTGGCCTGTGCCGACCCCCTGGAGTCCGCACTGCCACCTGCGGGCCGTTACGCCATTACCGACGGTCAGCGTCGCAGTGAATTGCTGACCGCTGATCGCCGTCTGCGCCAGAACTACCAGCAGGAACAGGAGCAACGGATGGCGGCGCTGGCAACCGACCTGCAGCGCCTTGGCATTCCACTGTTGCGCGCCTCCACCGGGCAGTCGCCCTTCCTGCTGTTGCAGCGCTACTTCGGGGAAGAGCGTCGATGACCCCCCCGGATCCGCTCGCCGCGCTGCACCCGCTGCGAACGCCAGAGCCCTTGCCCTGGTGGCCTCCGGCCCCGGGCTGGTGGCTGCTTGCAGGACTCCTGCTGGCCGTGCTGAGCTGGGCCGCCTGGCGCAGCTGGCGCCACTATCACAGCAATCAGTATCGGCGCAGCGCCCGCGTCGGTGTGCAGACCTTGCTCGCTCGCCACGCCGACCACGGCGACCCGGCGCGGACCCTGGGCGAACTCAATACTCTGCTGAAAGCCGTGGCCCTGCGCTCCTGTCCCCGCGCCGAAGTGGCGTCGCTCAGCGGGGAGCGCTGGCGCGACTTCCTCAATCAGGGCCTTGAGCAGGCACGCTCATCGCTGCGTTTTCCCGAAGCGGTCGCCCGCGCGCATGCGCCTGACCCGGGACCGATTGACACCGTTGCCCTGCAGCGCTGCGCCGAGACCTGGCTGCGGCGGCACCGGAGGCTGGCATGATCACCTGGCTATGGCCCTGGCTGGGCTTGCTGCTGCCACTGCCGCTGCTGGTACAACGCTTCTGGCCCGCAGCATCCAGCGAGGAACCGGCACTGCGAGTACCGTTTTTCCAGCGCTGGCAGGCACTGGGCCAGCGTCAGGCCCGCCGCGGCGGCAGCGGCAACCGCGGCAGCCTGATCCTGCTCTGGCTGCTGTGGGTCTGTTTGCTGCTGGCCGCGGCGCGCCCGGTCTGGATCGGCGACCCGGTCGAGCTGCCCAAAAGCGGCCGCGACCTGATGCTGGCGGTGGACCTGTCCGGCAGCATGCGGGTGGAGGACATGCAGGTAGGCAACAATCTGGTCCGACGCATCGACGCGGTGCGAACCGTTGGCGCGGACTTTATCAGTCGCCGCCAGGGTGACCGGGTGGGGCTGATCCTGTTCGGCAGCAACGCCTATGTGCAATCGCCGCTGACCTTTGATGTGGCCACCGTGGAGCAATTTTTACTGGATGCCCAGATCGGTTTCGCGGGCCAGGAAACGGCCATCGGCGACGCTATCGGACTCGCAGTCAAGCGCCTGCGGGAACGTCCCGCCGAGAGCCGGGTGCTGGTACTGCTCACCGACGGCCAGGATACAGCGAGCAGCATCACCCCCATGGACGCTGCCCGCCTTGCCCAGGGCATGGGGATTCGCATCTACACGATCGGCATCGGCGCCGATCAGCTGGCCTTGCCGGGCCTGTTCGGCTCCAGCTTCGGCAGCCGCCGCGTCAACCCCTCCGCCGACATGGACGAGGCCGCCCTGCAGGAGATCGCGGGCACCACGGGTGGGCGCTATTTCCGCGCCCGGGACCCGCAGGAGCTGGCGGGTATCTATCAGCTGCTGGATGAACTGGAACCCATAGAGCAGGAAGCTGCCACCTACCGGCCCCGCCAGGCACTGGGGCATTGGCCGCTGCTGCTGGCGCTCTTGGCCAGCTTCATCCTGGCCTGGCAGCGGCTGGGGCAGCGGACTCGCCGCCCCGCCAGTACACCGGAGGTAGAGCGCGGCCATGCCTGAGACCCTGTTCGGACTCCATCTGATGCGGCCCCTCTGGCTGCTGTGCACACTGCCGGCGCTGCTGCTGGCCGCGCTGCTGTGGCAACAGCGCGGCGGCTCCGCCGGCTGGAGCCGGGTTATTGCACCTGAATTGCTGCGCTATCTGCTACCGGCACAGCAGCAGCGCCGGCGCGGCAACCTCTTGCTGCTGGTGTGCGCCGCGTGGTTGCTGGCCTGCCTCGCCGCTGCTGGACCGAGCTGGAAAAAAATTCCGCAGCCGGTAGAACAGGTGGAAGACGCCCTGGTGCTGGTGCTGGATCTGAGCTATTCCATGAAAGCGACCGACCAGGCACCCTCGCGCCTGGACCGGGCGCGGCAGAAGCTGCTGGACCTGCTGGCAAGCCGTCGCGAGGGCCAGACCGGACTGGTAGCCTATGCCGGCGATGCACATGTGGTCACACCACTGACGGATGACACCGGCACCATCGCCAATCTGCTGCCGGCCCTGAACCCGGACATGATGCCCCTGCCGGGCAGCGATACCCCGGGTGCCCTCCGTCTCGCCGTGGAGCTACTGCAGTCCGCGGGCGTCAATGGTGGCCGCATCCTGCTGCTCTCCGATGGCGTCGCTGAAGACGAGGTACCGCGCATGGCGCGGCAGCTGCGCAACGCCAATGTCACCCTGTCTGTGCTGGGGTTGGGCACGGCGGACGGCGCCCCCATACCGCTGCCGCGCGGTGGCTTTATGCGCGACAACGCCGGCGCCATCGTGATTCCGCGTCTCGACGAAGGCCCCCTGCAGACCCTGGCAGAGGCCGCAGGTGGGCGCTATCAGCGCCTGCGGGTGGACGACGCCGATCTCGAACTGCTGCTGGCCCAGGCCGCCGCCACCGAGACTCGCCTGGCCGAGGGCCTGACCGCGGATGCCTGGGAGGACCAGGGCTACTGGCTGATTATTCTGCTGCTGCCGCTGGCACTGGCCCTGTTCCGGCGCGGCTGGCTGCTGGGCCTGCTGCCGCTGCTGCTGTTGCTCGAACCGGAGGCCGCCCAGGCCCAGGCCCTGCAAAATCTCTGGTTCACCCCTGACCAGCAGGCCCGGCGCGCCCTGGAAGCCGGCGACGCCGAACGGGCCGCCGCCCTGTTCGAGAATTCCGCCTGGGCCGGAGCAGCCGCCTACAGCGCCGGGGACTACGCAGCCGCAGCGGAACACTTCCAGCGCGCTGACAGCGCCGACGGCTGGTACAACCGCGGCAATGCCCTCGCCCGCGCCGGTGATCTGGACGGCGCCATAGACGCCTACCAGCGCTCACTGGCACTGGAACCGGGGCGCGAGGATGCCGCCGACAATCTGGCACTGGTCGAAGACCTGCAACAGCAGCAAGAGCAAGCGCAACAGGAACCGCAGTCGGGCGAGGACGGAGAGTCACAGCCGGACAGCGGTGAAGACGGCCAGGGGCAGCAACCACCCGAACCAGCGGACCAGGACGCGGAACAACCACCCGCCGAAGGCCAGCCGGATCAGGGCTCGCCCGAGGATGCGTCCTCGGAGGCCCAGGATCAGGGCTCGACTGAGGAGGACAGTTCGGCTCCTGAGCCCTCATCCGAGCCAGCCCCAGAGCCAGCGGAGGCCCATGAGCCGCTCACTAATATTGAAGTGCCAGAGCTGTCGCTGGAAGAGGCCGAGCGCAACCAGGCGATGGAGCAGTGGCTCCGTCGCGTCCCTGATGACCCCTCCGGCCTGCTGCGGGAGAAGTTTCGCCACGAGAGCCGTAAGCGGCAACAACAACCCGGGAGGGACAATGAGCGTGACTGGTAACCGGACATGGCTTGGGCTGGCCTTGCTGCTGTGGCTGTGGTCTGCCGCCCCGCAGGCAGCCCTGGAAGTCGCGGTCGATCGCGCGCAGATCGCGCTGGGCGACAGTCTGCGCCTGGTCATTGCCGCGACCGGTGACGAGGATCTGGACGGACTGGACCTGCGCACCCTGTTGGCGGACTTCGAAATCCTGCAGCGGAGCATGAGCAGCAGTACCAGCATCATCAACGGCCAGACCACCCGTACCCGGCAGCTGTCCCTGGACCTCACCCCGCGGCGTGAAGGGATCCTGGAAATTCCGGCATTTCGCGCCGGCGCAGAAACCACTCGCCCCATGGCCATCGAAGTGGGACCTCCGCCCACGCTGGGCGACGCCGACCAGGAGGTGCTGTTCACCGCCGAGGTCGATCGCCGCGAGGTCTATGTGCAGGGCCAGCTGCTGCTGACCCTGCGCATCCAGCAGGCGATCAACCTGGACTCCCGCAGCGTCAGCGAGCTGCAGCTGGATGGCGCCTTCGTCAAAGCCCTGGAGCAGAATTCCTTTCAGCGCACGATCAACGGCCGGCCCTGGCTGGTGCATGAGGTACGCTACGCCATTTTTCCCGAGCAGAGCGGCACCCTGGAGATCCCCGCGCAGCTGTTCAGCGCCCGCGAGAGCAGCGGCCGCCGCAGCGTGTTCGATATCGGCGGCGGTGGCCGCCAGCTGCAGCGCCGCACCGAACCGCTGACCGTCACCGTGCGCCCCCGTCCTGCAGAGTTCCCCGCGGCCGCCGTCTGGCTACCGGCACGCAATCTCACTCTGGAGGAAGACTGGTCCACACCGCCGGAGCAGTTGCGGGCTGGCGACTCCGTGACGCGGACCCTGCGCTTGCGCGGCGAGGGCGTACATGGCGCTCAGCTGCCGCCGGTGGAGTTTAGCGCGCCGGACGGCCTGCGCTATTACCCTGATCAGCCGCTGGTGGATGACCGCGAAGACGCCAACGGCGCGGTGGGCTTGCGCCGTGACAGCGCCGCTTTGGTTGCCAGCAGGGCCGGCAGCTGGACTCTGCCGGAGGTCCGAATTCCCTGGTGGGACACGGAAACCGACAGTCTGCGTTACGCGACCCTCCCCGCCCGGACCCTTGATATCGCCGCCGCACCCGGCGGAGCTCCGGCGCCGGATCCGATTGCAGTGCCCACACCCTCAAGCACCGCAGACGCTGCCATGACCGAGAGCAAGGGTGATACCGGGCCGCTCTGGCAAGCAGTCGCCGGCGCGCTGGCTCTGGGCTGGATAGCCACGCTGATCTGGCAGTGGCGAACCAGCCGGAGGGGCCGCAGCGGACCTGCAGCGCAGGCATCGACTGCAGCCGCCAACCCCGACGAATCCCGCGCCTTCAAACAGCTCCAGGCCGCCTGCAGCAGCAACAGCGCGCCCCAGGCCCGACGTGCCCTGCTCGCCTGGGGCAAGGCACGGTTGCCGGGGGGGACAGGCATGAATGCGGCGGCGCTGGCCGCAAGGTTGAATGACGCCGCCTTGATTGAGGCGGTAGCAGGGCTGGACCGAGCCCTGTACCGTGAGGGCACCTCTGACTGGAACGGAACAGCACTCCTGACCGCGGTCACTGGCCTGCGCAACGCCGGTAGCCCGCGGGGCGCAGACCAGGGCGAGGCCGCTCTGACCCTCTACCCGCGCAGCGTCTAAACCCGCAAGGATTACTCCGTCAGATCAGGCGGCCAGCGCCTTGTCCAGGACCTCATACAGATCACGCGAGACGTTAGGCCTGTCCGCCAGGCGCTGCAGCTGGGCACGCATCAGCTGCTCGCGGCCGCGATAGTTGCGCCACTTGGTGAGCGGCGTCAGCAGACGGGCGGCAATCTGCGGATTGCGGGCATCCAGTTCCTCGATCTGATCGGCCAGGAAGCGATAGCCGGCGCCATCCGCTCGGTGGAAATTGACCGGGTTGGCACTGCAGAAGGCACCCACCAGGGCGCGCAGCTTGTTGGGATTGCGGCTGTCGAAGGCCGGATGCTGCAGCAGTCGCTGCACCCGCTCCAGGGTGTCGGCCCCGGGGAGCGTTGCCTGCACCTGCAGCCACTGGTTCACCACCAGGGTCTCGTGCTGCCAATCCTCGTAAAACCAGGCAAGCGTGGCATCGCGCTGGGCAGCGCTACCGTGGTAGGCCAGCGCCTGCAGCGCAGCCAGCCGATCAGACATGTTGCTGGCATCGGCAAACTGGGCAGCGGCGAGGGCGAGCCCCTCCTCGCCCGCCAGGGCCAGGTAGTCAAGGCAGGTGTTGCGCAGACTGCGCGCGCCGATCTGCTCCGCATCCGGGGCGTAGGGCGCGCTGCTTGCCAATCGCTGATAGCACGCCGCAAAGGCGGGGCCATGGCACTGGGCCAGGGCAGCGCGCACGGCATTGCGGGCGGCATGAATGGCATCGACATCGGCACCACCCCCGGCAGCAGCCAGCTCGGCGAGAAAACCCTCACCGGGCAGCCGCAGCATTTCTGCCACCATCGCCGGGTCCAGCACCGGGTTCGCCAGCAGTTCGCCGCAGGCGTCAAGGTAGAGCGGATCTACCGTCACCGGGGCCCCGGCCGCCAACTGCTGCTGGGCCGTATCCAGTACGCGCAGGGCAAACTGCTGGGCTGCGTCCCAACGCAGGAAGCCATCGGCCTCCCGGCTCATGAGGGCGCAAAGGTCGGCACTACTATAGTCATAGTTCAGGCGCACGGGCGCGGAAAATCCGCGCAATAGCGCCGGCACCGGCGGCTCCATCACTCCCTCGAAACAGAAGGTCTGCTCCTCTGCGCTCAGTACCAACACCCGGTGAGTATTATCCGCGGTCTCTGCATCGGGCGTTTCTCCGGCCAGGCGCAGGGGCAGGTTGCCCGCCGTCCCGAGCAGGCCCAATGCGACCGGGATCATCAGCGGCAGTTTGGCGGATTGTCCCGGTGTGGGTGCAGTGCTCTGGCGCAGCGTCAGCGTATAGCGCTGGCTCTCCTCATCGTACGCGCCTGCAGCGCTGACCGTGGGCGTACCGGCCTGGGAGTACCAGCGCCGAAACTGGCCGAGATCGACACCGGAGGCATCCTCCATGGCCAGCACAAAATCCTCACATGTGACCGCCTGCCCATCGTGGCGCTCAAAATACAGGTCCGAGCCCTGGCGGAAGCGCTCCGGGCCCAGCAGGGTGTGGATCATTCGCACCACCTCCGCGCCCTTCTGGTAGATGGTCGCGGTGTAGAAGTTGGAAATCTCGACGAAGGAGTCGGGCCTGACAGGATGCGCCATGGGACCAGCGTCCTCGGCGAACTGGGCGGTGCGCAGCACATTCACATCCTCCACCCGTTTGACCGTGGGCGAACCCATGTCGGCGGAAAACACCTCATCGCGAAACACGGTGAAGCCTTCCTTCAGGCTGAGCTGGAACCAGTCCCGGCAGGTGACGCGGTTGCCCGACCAATTGTGAAAATACTCATGGGCAACGATCGACTGTACCCGCTGAAAGCCGGCATCGGTGGTGGTTTCCGGGCTGCACAGCACGCAGGAGGTGTTGAAGATATTGAGCCCCTTGTTCTCCATTGCGCCCATGTTGAAATCGTCGACGGCGACGATATTGAACACGTCGAGATCGTATTCGCGGCCGTACACCTCCTCGTCCCAGCGCATGGACTGCTGCAGCGAACCCATGGCGTGGTCGCACTTGTCGAGGTCCTTCTCCTCCACATAGATACGCAGGGTAACGTCGCGACCGCTGGCGGTGCGGAAGTGGTCCTCGACGTAGTGCAGGTCGCCGGCCACCAGGGCAAACAAATAGGCAGGCTTGGGAAAGGGGTCGTGCCAGCTGGCGCGGTGGCGGCCGTTGGCCAGGGCCTCCAGGGCCAGGGGGTTGCCATTGCTCAACAGCACCGGGTAACGGGCCTGCTCGGCCTCGACGCTCACGTGGAACTCGGCCATGACATCCGGGCGGTCCAGGTACCAGGTGATCTTGCGAAAACCCTCGGCCTCGCATTGGGTGCAGAACATCGCCCGGGACTTGTAGAGACCTTCCAGAGAGGTGTTGTTCTGGGGAAGAATGCGTACCTGACTGCGCAGCTGGAAGGTTTCCGGGGCCGCGTCGATCCGCAGCTGCTCGGCACCGAGGTGATACTCCGCGGGCGCCAGCGCGCGTCCGTTCAACTCGAGCGACAGCAGCTCCAGATCCTGCCCCTGCAGCTCCAGCGGCGCCCGCGGATCTGCCGCCGGATTGCGCCGCAGGTGCAGGCAGGCGCTGACCAGCGCGTGGTCCTCATGCAGGTCAAAGGCCAGCTCCGTGCGGTCAATCAGAAAGGCCGGCACCGTGTAGGCTTCCCGGTGAATGACTTGCGGCTGTGCATCGCGCATGGTTTACCTCAGGGTTGGGTCAGAGCGACCTGATAGCCGCCGAATTTGCGGAGATTGATGACGCCGGTATCCAGAATCAGGTACTGCCCCTTGATCCCGAGCAGCGTCCCCGCCACCAGCGGATCCTTGTCCAGATTGAACGAGGACACCTTGCGCGGGTATTCCAGCACCGGATAGTCAATCGCGATGACCGGCTGCTGCTCCAGGATAGTGACCGCCTGCAGGCCATGCTGTTGTTGCAGGGCCCCTATCGCGTCGGCGCACGCGGCCATCAGCCGCTGCCGCTCCGCTTCCAGATCAGCGGGCTCGGAGGGCCCCTTGAGCATGGCCTGCCAGTTGGTCTTGTCGGCAATGTGGGCCTTGAAGGCGGTTTCCACAAGGCCGGACTGGAGGCGGCTGGCAACCCGGAAAATCGGCAGCGCCTGGGTCGCCCCCTGATCCATCCAGCGGGTGGGAACCTGGCTGTGACGGGTGATACCGACCTTGAGCCCGGAGGTGTTCGCCAGATAGACGAAGTGGTCGATCATGCAATTGGCTTCGCCCCAGGCCGGCTCGCGGCAGGTGCCCAGATGGTAGTGGCACTTCTCCGGGCTCATGATGCAGCTGTCGCACTGGGCCAGGCGCCGAAAGCAGGGATAGCAATAACCCTGGTTGAAGCTTTTCTGGGTGGGACGATCGCAGTGGACGCAGTTGATAGTGCCCAGGAATTGCAGCTGCAGCGACTGCCCCAGCAGTGCGTTGAGCGGCACCCGGCTCTCGCCCAGCACCATCTCGTAGGCTACGGGTGTCTCCAGCCGGGTTTTCATTTTGCGCAGGGCCCCGCGGGCCAGTTCCGTCGCCACGGCTATTGGCCGCCCGGCGCGTCGCGCCAGCGCAAGGGCTCTGGCTGGGGGTCATCACATTCACTGCCGGCCTTGCTGCCTTTGTCAATGTAACCGACACGCTGTTCCGGTGGCAGATGGCGCGCTCCCCAGGCAATGATCGCCTGGAGGGCGTTGGCGCGCTGCTCAGCCGTGAGCGGCCGCCCGTCCGGCCAGTGCCCCAACTCCACTGAGCGTTTCAGACTCTGATAGATTTCCGGGGTAAGCTGGTCAATAATCCTTTCGTAGTCCATTGCGGCTCCGACACACAAAAACGCGCCATTATAACCGCAGCGACCGGCCACTGTCCCTCGAAGCACGCCCCTGCGGACCTCTGCTGGTCTGCATCCGGAGGAGATAAAGCAGCACGGGGATGTCAGCCAGGCCCCGGGCGGATTCTCGACAGCAGAGCCATGCCAATACCCAGCAGCCCACCGGACAGCAGCCCGCCTACATGGGCAGCATTGGCGATGGCACCAAATCCCAGTACTTCGACGACGCCCACCAGACACAGCAGCAGCCAACCCACCATCAGCAGCATGATCGCGCGGCTGGGCTCGAAGTCCCAGCGTGGCTGCAGGCGCGCGCCGGCGTAGCTGAAACCCAACAGACCGTAGACCACCCCGGACATGCCGCCAAAGATGGATGGACCACCGAACAGGTACTGGCAGGCATTGGACACGAGGGCGATGACGAAGAACAGGCCCAGCATGTTCACCGAACCCAGGGTCAGCTCAACTTTCTTGCCGAGCTCCCAT
>JBLRXF010000086.1:0-9934 GCA_047920875.1 Haliea sp.
GACCGGCGGCTCAGGCTCCCTTTCAGCCGCTGGAGGCTCCGACTCCGCTTCCTCCGCCGGCGGTATCCGGGTGGCACGGGGTGCCAGCACCAGTCGCGAGGCGGCCTGCAAATCCTCCTGGTTGACCCTGCGCCGCCCGGCAAGCGCGGCACAGACCGCCGCTACCCGGGTGGCCAGCAAACTGGCCCGCAGCGAATCCACGCCCAGAGCCAGCGCCGTTGCACACAGGGCCTCCTGACCCTCGGCTGGCACGGCAACACCGGGCAGACGGGCGCGGGCGGCAACGATGTCGGCAGGGGCCACGTCAGCGGCGCCAAGCGCACGAATGCTCAGACCCTCCAGGTCCAGCAGCAGCGCCAGCCGGTCCTGCAGCACCGGCGACAGCAGTTCGCTGTCGTCCGCGCCCTCATCGAGGGCGACAAGCCCGAACTCTGCCGGTGCGCGCCCCTCAATACCATCGCGCGCCAGCACCGCCTCACCGCTGTCCAGCGCAGCCGCCAGCTGCGCCACGGTACTCTGGGAAGCGCGCTCTGCCATCGCCAGCAGGGCGATCCCGCCGTGACACTGGGCCAGCAAACCGGTCTCCGCCACGGGTTCACCGGCGCGCAAGGTGGCAGCGAGATCCAGACCACCGAGGAGACGGCCGACAGTAACGTGGGCGGGAATCTTGTACCAGGGCGTTGCCGCAGGCAGCAGGTCGCGGAGCAGTTCCAGCCAGGCCTCACGCACCGGCCCCGGACGGGCACGCAGAGCGACGCCGCCGATAGCCGCCGGATCAACGGCACAGACGGCGGCCGCCAGCACTGCATCGTCCCAGTAGGCGGCTGCGGTACCCGCGGACGCAGTCACGCTGCGAACAGCTCCTCCAGCGCCCGTTCAATGCGAACACCGGAACCGGCCTCATCGAGGGGATCCCTTCGGAGCCGGTGGCGCAGTACCGAGGGCGCCACCCGCTGCAGGTGCTGGGCTGTAACCAGAGCCTTGCCCTCCAGCGCCGCCAGTGCGCGGGAAGCACGGATCAAGGTGAGTTCGCCGCGCAGGCCGTCCGTGCCCAGAGCCATGCACAGGCGCGCCGCGAGGGTGAGAATGGCATCCGGCAGCTCAACCTCGTCCAGCCCTTCCCTGGCTTTCTGCAGCTGACGCCGTACCGCGCCTTCCTTGCGCTGCCAGCGCTTCACAAAGGCGGCCCGATCACGCTCGAATTCATCCCGCAGACGAATAATCTGCACCCTGGAATCGAGATCCTGCGGCGTTTTCACCTCTACCGACAGGCCGAAGCGATCCAGCAACTGTGGCCGCAACTCGCCCTCTTCAGGATTGCCGCTGCCCACCAGCACAAACCGCGCCGGGTGCCGAATACTCAGGCCTTCGCGCTCGACCACGTTCTCCCCGGAGGCGGCCACATCAAGCAGCGCGTCGACAATATGGTCCTCCAGCAGATTGACCTCATCGATGTAGAGAAAACCGCGGTGGGCCCGGGCCAGCAGCCCGGGCTCGAAAGCCTTCTCACCCAGACGCAGAGCCTTCTCCAGATCCAGCGAGCCAATCACGCGGTCCTCGGTTGCCCCCAGGGGCAGATCAACCACCGGTACCGGCAGCAGGTGTGCATGAGCATCCAGGTTGGCACCCAGTTCCCGGCAGGCATCGCAGAGCTGCACCGGGTCGGCATCCGGTGAACAGTTGTAGGAGCAACCCTTGACCATGCGCACCTTCGGCATCAGCGCCGCCAGTGCCCTGATCGCCGTAGACTTGCCGGTGCCGCGGTCGCCGAAAACCAGCACCCCGCCGACATCCTGGTCGACTGCGGCGATCAGCAGCGCAAGCTTCATGTCCTGCTGGCCGACAATGGCAGAGTAGGGATAGGCGATCGCCATGGGTGGGTTCCATCCTTTTTATGTACGCGGGCGACGCCGGTGGGTCGCTGAACAGCGCGACAGCGTGGCGGCCGCGAATGGCGTTGTTTTACCCTCTCTGCGCCGGAAACTCAAGCCGGGCCCTCCGCCGGGTGCCCTGATCCGGCAAATTGTGCGTATCATGTCCACTACTTTGCCGCTGAGCCTTGTCATTATGGGTGATCAACAGGACCGTATCGAGCGCATCGAGCTCAGTCAGGAATGGCACGCACGCCCCACGCTGAGCATGCCGGCCCCGCTGCGCTGCAGCCACATCGTCAACCTGCAGCGGGAGGGCAGTGTGGACCAGAGCCGCGCCAGCTTCGCCCTGTTCTGCCAGCAGCAGGGCCAGAGCCCCCCGGCCGAAGGCAGCCGCCACCATTCCGTCGACATCGGCTCCTGCCGCATCAAATGGGAGGGCCACACCGAGGCGACCAGCCATACCATCATGGTCCGCGGCAACGGCTCGCCTCCCTTCAGCGAAACTGCCATTGACTTTGTCTGGGCGGAAAAACGCACAGAGCTGCTGGACGCCATGTTCCTGGGCGTTCAGGTCGAAGTGGTTGCCGCCCCCGAGGACGATCCTCACGGGCTTGCACTGGCGCACTCGCTGCTGGGGGCCAGCACCGTCTACGGCGGCGCCATGTCCTCGGGCAAGGCCACCGTCTGGTCAGCCTTCCGCCTGGATGCGCGGGATTTTACCCGGATCCTGATCATCGACCACGGCCTGGACGAAGGCCGCCTGTCACGCTTGTTGCAACGCGTTCTGGAAATGGAAACCTATCGCATGCTGGCCATACTGGCCCTGCCCAGAGCGCGCCGGGTGATGGGCGAGCTGGGAGAGCTGGAACCGCAGCTGGACGCCGTCATGCGGGACCTTGCCGGCGACAGCAATGAACAGCGCCAGGAACAGGCACTGCGCGAAATTACCGGCATCGCCGCCAGAGTCGAGCAGATTGCCTCCGCCAATGCCTACCGCTTTGCAGCAGCGCGCGCCTACTCCCGGATTGCCGAGCGTCGCGCCAGCGAGGTCGACGAGCAGGTCGTGGTCAACCAGCAGCGCTATACCAACTTCTTGCTGAAAAGCCTGCAGCCCGCGATGCGCACCTGTGATGCGGCAGAGCTGCGCAGCAGCGAGCTGGCCCAGCGGGTAGCGCGTGCCGCGAATCTGCTCAACACCATGGTGGACATGGTGCAGAAAAAGCAGAATCACGCCATGCTCCAGTCCGTCGCGGAAAGGGCCCAGCTGCAGCTGCGCCTGCAACAGGCAGTGGAGGGTTTTTCCATCTTCGCCATCAGCTACTATGCCGTTGGCTTGTTCGGCTATACCCTGAAATCCGCCCAGGCCGGCGGCCTTGCCGTGAGCAGCGACCTGCTGACCGGCATCGCCGCGCCGCTGGTATTCGCCCTGGTCTGGATCTCGGTGCGGGCAGTGCGCAAGCGCCTGGAAACCAAAGACCCGGGAGACTGAGGCGGCACCGGGCCTGAGCTCAACCTGCGGAAGCCACCGCTAGATGTGCTCCAGCTCCATGTCGTCCATGCCACCGCCGGCGTCACCGCCTTTGTTCATGCGGATGTGCAGCGACACGTTATTGCGGGAATCGGCGAATTCAACCGCCACCTCGGCACTTATCAACCCGGCCTCGTAGAGCTTGATCAACGACTGATCGAAGGTATGCATGCCGTAACTGTGTCCGGCCTTGATCGCCTCGTGAATGCCACCAAACTCGTGACGCCCTATCAGATCCTTGATCCGCGGCGTGTTAATCAGCACTTCCGTGGCGGCCGTCTTCTTGCCATCCAGGGTTGGCACTAGCCGCTGACAGATAATTGCACGCAAATTGTCAGCAATGCGCGGCAACTCTTGACTGAAGTTGTCTACTGGGAAAAAACTGATCATGCGCTCGATCGCCGAGACCGAGTTGTTGGAGTGCAGAGTGCTGAGGCACAGGTGGCCTGTATTCGCGAACTTGAGGGCGTACTCCATGCTCTCGGTGTCGCGAATCTCTCCGACCAGGATCACGTTGGGGGCCTCGCGCATGGCCGATCGCATGCCGGTGCTGAAAGACTCAGTGTCAACGCCGATTTCGCGCTGCGCCACCACCGACTTCTTGTGCTTGTGCAGATATTCGATCGGCTCTTCCAGGGTGAGAATGTGGCCGGCGGCATTGCTGTTGCGATAATCGACCATCGCCGCCAGCGTGGTCGACTTACCGCTACCCGTGGCACCCACTACCAGCACCAGCCCATTCTTCTGCATCACCAGGTCTTCCAGGACCTTCGGCAGCGACAGGCTGTCAATCGTAGGAATTTCATTGTGGACGTAGCGAAAAACCAGTGACACCTCGCCCCGCTGTCGGAAAGCGTTGGCCCGGAAACGCCCTACCTTCTGAATGCTTACGCCAAAATCGACTTCGCCGTGCTCCTCAAAGTCCTTGATCTTGGCATCGGTAGCCAGCGAGCGGAAAATGCGCTCCACGTGTCCCGCCTCCAGCTCCTCGCCCATCCAGGCGAAACCGCTGGGACCCTTGAACAGGATCTTCGCGCCAGTGTGGAGATACATGTCTTCGCCGCCCTTGTTCACCATGACTGACAGGTAGGGCGCAATTTCGAGATCGGTTACTGCCATTCGTCATTTCTCCTTGAAGCGCTTATCTGAGTGCGGCGCTGGCGCTGACTGCGCGCCCTTGTCACCAGTGTCCACCGCGCATGACCTGAGTAAACAGCTTGCGCGCCAGAGCCAGACGCGATGAAGGCAGTTCCGCCATCTCCGCAGCAGCCTCCGCCTCGCTCAGACCCCGTGCCGCAGCGGAGTCGGGGAACAGTTCATAGGCCTGACTCAGAAAAGCTTCGGTAAAGCTGGGCAGGGTCGCCTGGGCCACCGCGCCTGCCACTCCCAGCGAGGTAGACACTTTTTTGCTCCGGCTCACAATGGCTTTCATTACCAGATCCCTGGCCTGCTCTGGCGAAAGTGTCGGGAACGCCTTGTAAAGCCCGGTGGGTGCTATCATCGGCGTGCGCACCAGCGGCATGTGGATCGTCGTGAATTCGATGTTGCAGTGCCTGTACTCCGGCGCCGCACACAAACTGAAGGCGTCCAGCGCTGCCTTGGAAGCGACATAGGCGGAGAAGCGCGGCGGGCTGGTGAGAACGCCGATGGAGGAAATGTTGATGATCTGACCCTCCTTGCGCGCCTCCATGCCCGGCAGGAACCCGGTAATCAAGCGCAAGGCGCCGAAGTAATTGAGCTGCATGGTGCGCTCGAAGTCGTGAAAGCGGTCGTAGCTATAGCGCACCGAGCGACGAATGGAGCGGCCCGCATTATTGATCAGAATATCCGCGCCGCCGAGATCGGCGGTGACATCCCGCACCAGCCGATCACAGGCCTTGAGATCGGAGACATCGCAGGCGTAGGCCCGGGCAGTGCCGCCGGCCGCGGCTATTTCTGCCAGGGTGGTGTCGAGCTTCTCCACCGTGCGCGCCACCAGCACCACCTTGGCATCGGCCCGCGCCAGCCGCAGGGCGCACTCGCGGCCAATGCCCGAGGTGGCGCCGGTGACCACGACAACCTTGCCGCGCACGCGCCTGCGCAATGCCGCCAGCGTCGGCCGGCCGACCAGCCTGTCGAACAGGCCATCGACCTCGGCCACCACGGAGGCCGAGTCCTTGCGCAGGAAGTGCAGCCAGTAATCCCAGATCGCCGACGCGTACTCCTCAAAGGGCGGGCAAATGATGCCTGCAGGCTCCAGCAGGGCGCGAGTGCGGGTGGAGTCGAAGTGGGTCGGATAGTTGATATAGGCGACCACCTGCGGCGGGATACCCATGCGCTTGAGCAGCCGCTCCCCCAGCATTTTCACCGGCGGCATGCGGCTAATGCCTTTGCCTGCCAGCCGCGTCGCAGCGTCGACCAGCGACGCGTCAAGTGCGTGCAAGTGCGGACCGTGAGAGACGCGCATCAGGGTCTTCAGGACGTCACCGACCCGGATACCATCGGGGTCGGTGAGGTAAAAACACTCGCGGTCGTGACCGGGCAGGTGAGCCAGATAGTCCATGGCCTTGACCACGTAGTCGACCGGCACGATATTCAGCAGGCCGGCCTTGTGCATCAGCAGCGGCAATCCCTCTGGCATTACGCTACTTAAATTATGCAGGGTTTCAAAGAAATAATAGGGGCCATCGATCTTGTCCATCTCGCCGGTGCGCGAGTGGCCGACAACCATGCCCGGGCGGTAGATGCGCCACTTCAGGCGCTTTTCCGCCCGCACGATGCCCTCTGACTCGTGCTTGGTCTGGAAATAGGGATGATCCAGCGCGCCCGCTTCCTCAAACATCTCCTCGGTGAAAGAGCCATCATAGAGGCCGGCCGCGGCAATAGAGCTGACCTGATGGAAGCACCCTGCCTTGAGCGCCTTGGCCAGCGCCATCGCCTGCCGGGTGCCCTCCACATTGCTGCTGCGCTGACTGGCGGCGCTGGCCTTCATGTCATAGATGGCCGCCAGATGAAAAAAGTGATCGATCTTGCCTGCATGCTGGCGTAGCCAGGCGGGCTTGACGCCGAGTTTCGGGCTACCGAGATCGCCCTCGACCGCGATCACCTGCTGCCGTGTTGCACCCCAGAGTTCCCTGAGGCCCTCTACCTTGGCCAGAGAGCCGGGCCGCACCAGGAGGTAAACACGCCCGCCACGATCCAGCAGTCTGGGCACCAGAAACCTGCCGATAAACCCGGTACCGCCGGTCACGAAGTAGTTCATCTTGTTATCTCCGCCGCCTCTGTACCAGAACACATTACTGGCAAAAAACCCTGTTGTCACCGCCGGGCGATCAGATGACCCAGTTGTGCGGCTGATCCTTGTGGGCTTCGTCCTCGACCGCCATCACATGCTTGACCGCATGGTGCTGGGACATGAATATCTTCCCTGACAACTCTTCCAGAAAGTGCGTGTGACGCAGCACATCCATCACCGGGCCCTTGACTTCCGACAGGTGCAGGGTCACCCCGCGGTCGCGCAGCTGACGATTGATGGACTCCAGGGCCTCCAGCGCGCTGAGGTCGATCTCGTTGACCGCGGTGCACATCAGGATGACGTGGCGCGTATCGGGACGCTCATCGAGCAGCGCATACAGGCGCGACTCAACGAAGCTCGCGTTGGCAAAGTACAGGCTTTCATCAATGCGCAGAGAGAGAATGTCACTGCGGGTGATCACCTCGTGGCGATCAACATTGCGGTAATGCTCAGTGCCCGGCACCTCGCCTACCACCGCCATGTGGGGCCGGGAGGTCTTGTACAGATGCAGCGCCAGCGACGCCAGCACACCGCAGGCGACGCCCGTCTCCACGCCGAGGGCCAGGGTGACGAAGATAGTGATGGCGACAGCGACGAAATCCGAGAAGCCGTACTCCCAGGTCCGCTTGAGAATGGAAAAATCCACCACCGACAGCACCGCAACGATAATGGTTGCCGCCAGCGTGGCGCTGGGAAGGTAGGCAAGGTACGGGGTGAAGAACAGGGCCGAGACGGCTATCCCCAGCGCGGTCAGAATGCCCGCTGCGGGGGTCGCGGCACCCGCATCGAAGTTGACAATGGAGCGGGCAAAGCCACCAGTCACCGGGTAGCCGCCGGAAAAGGCCGCTGCCATATTGGACGCTCCGAGGCCGATAAGCTCCTGGTCAGGCACGATGCGCTGACGGCGCCTGGCGGCCAGCGTGTGTCCCACCGATACCGACTCAACGAAGCCAATAATGGAGATCAGCAGGGCTGACACCAGCAGTTCGCGCCAGGCCGGATGAATCAGCGCCGGCAAGGTAAACTCCGGCAGGCCTGCGGGAATATGCCCGACCAAGGACACACCCTGTGCGCCGAGATCGAAATAATAGGCGGCGACGCTGGTGCCGATCACGGCAAAAACCGGACCGGTGCGGGTCAGCATGCTGGCCCAGTAGTCTGACATACCCAGGCGCAGCAAAACCGGCTTCAGACCGCTGCGCACCCAGAGCAGGAATAGTAGAGTCAGGCCGCCAGTAACAAGGGTGGGGAAATGCGTCTCGGTCAGGGTCCCGCCGAGGCTGGTGACCAGCTGCAACAGGTTATCGCCGTTGGCCTGGATACCCAGGATGTGCCGCACCTGGCTGATGGCGATGATAACGCCAGATGCGGTGATAAACCCGGCGATCACCGGATGCGACAGAAAGCTGGCAAGAAAGCCCAGACGCAGGGCCCCAAACACCAGCAGCATCACACCGGACATGAAGGACAGCAGAATTGCCGCTTCGACGTAAGCAACGGTACCCGCCCCGGCAATTTGGGCCACGGCCGAGGCGGTCATCAGAGAGACCACTGCCACCGGCCCCACGGAGAGCGTGGTACTGGTGCCGAAAATGGCATAAGCCACCAATGGCAGCATGCTGGCGTACAACCCCATCTCTGGCGGCAAACCTGCCAGCATGGCGTAAGCCAGGGACTGTGGAATCAGCATGACAGTGACGATCAGGGCCGCGAGGCCATCGTCCATGAACGCGCCGCGATTGTAGCGACGGCCCCAGTCCAATATCGGCAGGTAGCGACTCAGCCTGTGCAAATACTCAATCCTCGCCAATGACCGGGTTTGCCAGCCACTCCTTGCCCCGCAACATCGCCTTCCAGTAGATGGGTGGCAGCATCCTTTCCTTTAAAAACCAGGCGGCGCGACTCGGGCGGGTTCCATCGATAAGCCAGCGCGGCATGCTCGGCAACAGCTTACCACCGTAACCAAACTCCGCGAGCACGATTTTGCCGCGCTCAACCGTCAGCGGGCAGGAGCCATAGCCATTGTAGTGTGCGACTCCTTTCACTCGACCCATATCGGCCAGCAGATTGTTGGCCACCACCGGGGCCTGCATCCGCGCCGCCGCGGCAGTCTTGGCATTGGGCGCGTTCATGACATCACCCAGCGCCCAGATATTCTCGAAGCGCTTGTGCCGCAGAGTGGTCTGATCCACATCAACCCAGCCGGTCTCGTCCGCAAGGGGGCTCGCGCGGATAAAATCGGGCGCCGTTTGCGGCGGCACCACGTGCAGCAGGTCGAAGTAGCGGGACACCCGTTCCACGGCGCCGTCTGGGGCAGTTTGTTCAAACCAGGCGGTACGCTGCTCTCCATCCACCTTGACCAGACGGTGGTTGAAGTTGAGCTGGGCCCCGTAGGCCTCGACATACTTCATCAGCGCAGGGACATAGTCCGGCACCCCGAACAACACCGCCCCGGCATTGTAGAACTCGACTTCGATGTTATTCAGCACTTTCTCCCGGCGCCAGTGATCAGCGGACAGGTACATCGCCTTCTGCGGCGCTCCGGCACACTTGATCGGCATCGGGGGCTGGGTGAACAGCGCCCGGCCACCGCGCAGCCCGCGCACCAGCTGCCAGGTGTAGGGAGCGAGGTCGAAGCGGTAGTTCGAGGTCACGCCGTTACGCCCCAGGGTATCCGTGAGGCCCTCGATCCCGTCCCAATTCAGCTTGAGCCCGGCAGCAACAATCAGCCGCCGGTAGCGCAGGATACGGCAGCCCTCAAGAACGACCGAGTGCCGCTCGGGGTCAAAGGCGGCCACCGCGGCCTTGACCCAGTCAACGCCCTTGGGAATCAGCGAGGCCATGGTCTTCGCCGTTTGCGCCGGCTTGAAAATGCCCGCACCGACAAAGGTCCAACCGGGCTGGTAATAGTGGATATCGGCCGGGTCGACAATGGCAACGCTCAGGTCTTTATCCCGCGCCAGCAGGCTGGAGGCCACTGCAATACCGCCAGCGCCGGCGCCCACGACGACCACATCGTACTCCGCAAGCACCATGCCACCGTCCTTGGCACCAGCGCCCGCGATGCGTGCGACTACGCCGCTCATGTCGTAGCCGGCCTCCTTCGCGCGACGCACAATCTCCGCCAGGCCCGGACCTGCCTCCCCCCGGGACAATGCCCAGAGGGTGGTCGAACGCATGCCGGTGCGGCAGTAGGCGTGCACGGGGCCGGTGATTGCGGCCAGCAGGCGGGCAAATTCCGCGGCCTCCTCGTCGCGC
>JBLRXF010000087.1:0-9914 GCA_047920875.1 Haliea sp.
GTGCGCAACCCGGCCGCGACTCTTGTCGCGGCCATGCTGGTGCTCGGCTTCGGTGTGCTGGCAATTTACCGCCTCCCTATCCAGCTGCTCCCGGAGCTGACTCCCCCGAAGATATTCATCTTCACCGGCTGGCGCGCCGCCGCGCCTGAAGAAATCGAGGAACAGATCGTCCAGGGCCAGGAGCGCGTCCTCGGCAACATCCAGGGCGTGACCAGCATGGTCAGCTCCATCGCCCGCGACCAGGGCTATATCGAGCTCAATTTCGAGATCGGCTGGGACATGCAGCAGGGGCTGATCGACGTCATCACCAATCTCAACCAGGCGCCGCCGCTACCCGCCGATGCCGACGAACCGATTGTGCGTGCCGGGGCCGGCACCACCGGCAATAACGCCGCCGCCACGCTGCAGCTGTTTCGCGCCGGTGCCGGTGACATCGACGTCACTGCCTATGAGGATCTGGTGACAACGGTCATTGAGCCGCGACTGGCGCGCGTGACCGGGGTATCCGAAGTCCGTCTGGAATCACGCCGCGAGCGTGAGATCGCGGTCAATGTCGATCCTCACCGGCTCGCGGGCATGGGGGTCAGCATCGACGATGTCAGCCGTGCGCTGCGCCGGGCCATCAATGTCTCCGGTGGATTTGCCGATGTCGGCCGGCGCCAGTATACGGTGCGCATCGCTGGCAGCTATGGCATCAATCAACTCGGTGAGCTGGTCGTTGGCTGGCGCAATGAACAACCGGTCTATCTGCGCGATGTTGCAACGGTTGAGTCTGGCTTCATGAAGCGCAACAGCTTTTCCCGCCGCAATGGCAATCCGTCCTACTACATCCGCCTGAACCGCAGCAACGGTGCCAACACTGTGGAGCTGCTCGATGGCCTCAAAGCGGTGATTGCCGAACTGAATGCCGGACCTCTGGCGGCCGAGGGTCTGACCCTGGAGCTGAGTTTTGACGCCTCGCTGCACATCCGCCGTGCTATCTCACTGGTGCAGGGCAACCTGCTGCTGGGGCTGGTACTGTCGAGCCTGGTGTTGTTCTACTTTCTGCGGGTAATGCGCGCGACCCTGGTGATTGCGCTCAGTATTCCGCTGTCCCTGATGGGCGCATTCCTGGCGCTGCAGGTGACGGGTCACAGCCTCAACGTGATTTCCCTCGCCGGCCTTGCGTTTGCCGTCGGGCTCTCCATGGATGCCTCCATTGTGGTGCAGGAAAACATCATGCGTCTGGGGCAGCAGGGGATGGGTCGGCGCGCGGCGGCGGAAGCCGGCGCTCGCGAGGTGGCTCCCGCCCTGCTGTCATCGACTCTCACCACCGTAGCGATCTTCGTGCCCATCATTTTCCTCGAGGGGCTTGAGGGCCAGCTGTTCAAGGATCTGGCGATTACCCTGTCGGCGGCGGTACTGATGTCGCTGTTGGTGTCTTTGACCGTACTGCCGATGGCCACCGCACACGCTGCCCTGTCCCAGGTGCCGGTCGATCCCCTGCGGGGATTCTGGGTCCGGCTGGCGGACTGGATCGACCGGCGCACCCTGTCCGACCGCGCCCGCATCCGCTGGATAGTCATGATTCTGGGTTCTTCTCTGCTGGCAGTCGGGGTGTTGATGCCGAAAGTGGATTTCCTGCCCAAGGCTGATGTGGATGCGGTCGAGAGCTATCTTGACCTGCCGCCGGGCACCAGTCTCGATACCATCGAGACCGAGATTTTTGGCGAGATAGAGCGGCGTCTTCAGCCCTATTACAGCGGCGAGAAAGAGCCTGCGGTAAGGGGCTACAACGTTGGCGTCGGTCCCGGCTACGGCACCGTGTTCCTGTATCCTGCGGAGCCCGAGGGCGCGGAGCCCATGATTGAGCTTATGCGCGAGGAAATTCTCGCCGGCCTGCCCGATGTGGAACCTTTTGTGCGCCGCGCATCAATGATTCAAGTGGATGGAGGCGGCCGCAGTATCGCCATCGATATCCGCGGCGCCGATCTGGAAACCCTGATGCGCGTTGCCAGCGTCGGCATGGAGCAGGTCAAGCAGATGTGGGAGGGCGGCAGCGCCTATGCCCAGCCCGCGCTGACCATGGATCAGCCGGAGCTGCGGATTGTGCCCGACGACAAGCGTCTCGGCCTCGCGGGCCTGGACCGGATGACGCTGGCGGATGCCGTGCGCGCGCTCACCGACGGTCTCTACGCCGGCGAGTACTTCGATGGCAACCGCCGCTACGACATGATCGTGCACGGGCCGGGCTGGAACACGCCAGAGGAGCTGGCGAGCACGCCGATTGCCACGCCGCTGGCCGGGGTGCAGGCCATCGGCGAGTTGGCCAGCATCGAATACACCGTGGGCCCGGTGCAGCTGCAGCGGGTTGATGGCCTGCGCACGGTTACCATCAATGTTCTGCCGCCCGAGCAAGTGACGCTGGAGGAGGCCATTGAACGCCTGCGCGCGGAACTGGATCCGCAGTTGCAGAGCCTGTTGCCGCCGGGCGCTTCCATTGCCTATCGCGGCAGCGCCGACCGCCTGCAGGAAGCGGTCAACAAGATGCTGCTGAATTTTGCCATCGCGGTGCTGATTCTGTTTGCCATCATGGCGGCCATCTTTCGCTCCGCCTGGGACAGCCTGCTGGTGCTGCTGGTGATGCCACCGGCGATAGCCGGCGGGGTGCTGGCCCTGAAGGCCTACAACCTTTTCAGTTACCAGTCCCTGGACATGCTGACCATGGTCGGCTTCATTATTCTGCTGGGGCTGGTGGTCAACAATGCCATTCTGCTGGTCGACCAGACGCGGATCAGGGAACGGGAGGGAATGGCGCGGCAGCAGGCTATCCGCGACGCGGTGCTGACGCGCGCCCGCCCGGTATTCATGAGTACCCTCACCAGCATTTTTGGCATGTTGCCACTGATGCTGATGCCGGGGGTGGGCTCGGAAATCTATCGCGGCCTGGCAGCGGTGATTGTCGGCGGCATGATTGCCAGCGGCGCGCTTTCCCTGCTGCTGATGCCGAGTCTGCTGGGGATAGGCAAACAGACGGCGCAGCGATCACGGGCAGCTGACTCACTTGCGCTCGGCGCTGAAGGAGAAACCGGATGACACAGCTGCGCAAGTGCGGTCTGCCTGCGGTAGCGCTGTTGCTGTTACTGCCGGCCCTGTGCTGGGCCGACACCGGCGTGGTTGTGGAAACCGCGAGGGTCGAACGCATTGCCCTGGGCGCCAGCCTGCCCCTCAATGGCAGCGTTTTCAGTCGCAATGATGTGGCAGTCACCGCGGCGGTGGCCGGTGAGCTGGACTGGGTTGCGGAACCCGGCACAGGTGTCGGCAAGGGCGAGCCTATCGCCAGGCTGGACCGCGCGCCGTTGCAGCTGCGGCGCGAGGAGCTGCAGGGTCTGCTGGACCGGGAAGCTGTCAACGAGGCCTATCAGAACAAGGTGGTAGAGCGTTATCTGGCGCTCAGTGAATCCCAGAATCTCTCGGTCTTCCTGCTGGATGAGGCCATGTCGCGCCGCGACATCGCGCGCAAGGATATGGCGATTCTCGAGGCGCGCATCCGGCAAATGGATGACGAGATCGCGCGCTCGGAGGTCCGCGCCCGTTTCAACGGTGTTCTCGTGCAGCGCAGCAAGCAGGGCGGCGAGTTTGTCGTGCCCGGCGAGATGATTGGCCGCTTCGTGGATCTCGACCGGCTTGAGGTGCGGGTGGCTGTACCTATCAGCTATCGGACGCGCCTTGCGGTCGGCGACCGCCTGGCTATTGCCGGCGGCGAGGGCTCACACGTGGGTGTGGTGCGCACCCTGATTGGCACGGGGGACCCGGTGTCCCAGACCTTCGAGCTGCATGTCGACCTGGTCGAAAGTGAGCGCGAGCTGGTGATGCCCGGACAGCTGGTCAAGGTGGAGATTCCGCTGGAGGCCAGTCAGATGACGCTGGCGGTGCCGCGAGACGCTGTTGTCATTCGCAGCGAAGGCAGCTACATCTACCGGGTCAGCGCAGAGGGCGTCGCCGAGCGGGTGCCAGTCGCTGTCGGCGCGGGGCAGGCTCACCTGGTCGCAGTCAGCGGCGAGTTGGAGGAGGGGCAGCGAATCGTGGTGCGCGGCGGCGATCGTCTGCGGGAGGGCCAGAAAGTGAGTGAGCAGGGTCAGGAGGCCCCGGTAAATCTGCAAAGTTAAACCGGCGGTACGCCCAGGCTCCGCAGGTAGCGCTGCAACTCGTCGATAAACAGCTGGGCCCGCACCGTGCGCGGGGGCGCGGGCACACACACCAGGTAAATCCCATCGTCCACGGCCACTTCCTGGTCCAGCAGTCGTACCAGAGTGCCGCGACGCAGGTCCGCAGCGACCTCAAGCCGATCTGCCAGCACGATGCCCAGGCCCTGGCGCGCGGCCTCGATGGACTGGAAACCGTAGTCAAAGTGAATGTTGCCCCGGCCCCGGGCACGGTCGATGCCGTGAGTCGCGAACCATTCCTCCCAGTGCTGGAAACGCTCGTGCAGCAGTATGTGGTCCAGCAGGTCCCGCGGCTGGTGCACGGGTTTCTCCGCGCTGATCAGCTCCGGCGCGCAGACCGGAAAGTAATATTCCTGGTAGAGCTTGTCGATGACCTTGCCCCGCGCATCCGGTGCACCAGGGGCATTTTGGTAAATTTTATTAACCAGTTTGGGCACATTTAATCGCTTGTGGACACATACGCAAGCCATGGAGAATGGTCACTCGGGGCGTGTCTGCAGGCGACGAGCGTCTGCGCTACCCTGATATCCACGATTGCACACGCCAGCGCGAGGACACTGCCATGACCCACATGATCTACCCGATCACCAACCTGAAAGTCACCGAGCAGCTGGTGATTGAGCGCGGGGAGGGAGTGTATGTCTACGACAACCAGGGGCGGCAGTACCTGGAAGGCATGAGCGGGCTCTGGTGCACGGCGCTGGGTTACGGCAACGAGGAGATCGTCGCCACCGCGGCTGAGCAGATGCGCACACTGGCCTACTCGCACCTGTTCGGGGGCAAGACCCACCCCGCCGCCATGGCCCTGGCGGACAAACTGGCGGCGATGGTGCCGATGAACAATGCCCAAGTATTCCTCGGCAATTCGGGCTCCGATGCCAACGACACCCAGGTCAAGCTGCTGCGCTATTACTTCAATGCCATTGGCAGGCCGGAAAAATACAAGATCATCTCCCGCGAGCGTGGCTATCACGGGGTCACGGTCGCCGCTGCCGCACTGACCGGACTGGTGCCCAATCACACCCACTTCAGCCTGCCCTTTGAAGCCCTGGGCATCCTGCGCACCGGGGCACCGCACTTCTATCGGGACGGCCTGCCCGGCGAGAGCGAGGAGGAGTTTGCCAGCCGTCGTGCGCGGGAGCTGGAGGCGCTTATTCTGGCGGAAGGGCCGGAGACCATCGCCGCGTTCATCGCCGAACCCATCAACGGCGCTGGCGGGGTGATCGTGCCGCCGCGGGGCTACTTCGACAAGATCCAGGCGGTGCTGCGCAAGTACGACATCTTCATGTGGGACGACGAGGTGATTTGCGGTTTTGGCCGCACCGGCGCCGATTTCGGAGCCACCAGTTTCGGTATCCAGCCGCAGCTGATGTCCCTGGCCAAGGCGCTCTCGTCAGCTTACTTGCCGGTCAGCGCCGCTATTGTTAGCGGTGACATCTATGACGCCATGGTGGAACCCAGTGCCAAAGTCGGTGTTTTTGGCCACGGCTATACCTACGGGGGCCATCCTGTGGCCTGCGCGGTGGCGCTGAAAGTGCTGGAAATCTACGAGCGCGACCATGTGTTCGAGCGCGCGCGGGTGATGGGCGAGTACCTGCAGGGGAAACTGCGGGCCTTCGCCGATCATCCTCTGGTGGGCGAGGTGCGCGGCATGGGCATGATTGCCGCACTGGAGCTGGTAGCGAACAAGCACACCCGGCAGGCTTTCGAGGGCAATGCCGTCGGTGGCTTTTGTGCCTTGCGAGCCCAGGAGCACGGCCTGATTGTGCGCGCCATGGGTGGCAACAGCGTTGCCCTGTGTCCGCCGCTGATCATCTCGGAAGCGCAGGTCGATGAACTGGTCGACAAGCTGGGTCGGGCGCTGGATGAAACCCTTTCCCACGTCACCCGCGAGCAGCTGCTGGTGGCGTAGGAGCCCGCTCCGCGGGCGATGTGGTTGATCGCCCGCGGAGCGGGCTCCTACACTCGGAGATATCGCCCGCGGACAAGGTGAATGGCCGCGCAGCTGCCAGAGAAGGTGGCCCGGGCCAGCGGGCTCCCACAGTTACCGGTCCAGCCCACCCATCAGCATGTACTTGATCTCCAGGTAGTCATCCATCCCGTACTTGGAGCCTTCCCGTCCGGAGCCGGATTCCTTGACCCCGCCGAAAGGCGCCATCTCGTTGGAGATGATGCCCTCGTTGATGCCGACAATGCCGTACTCCAGCGCTTCCGCGACCCGCCAGACCCGGCCGATGTCGCGGGTGTAGAAGTAGGAGGCGAGGCCGAACTCGGTGTCATTGGCCATGGCAATCGCTTCCGCTTCGTCCTTGAACCGCACTACCGGGGCCACGGGGCCAAAAATCTCATTGCGAAACACCGCCATTTCCGAAGTCACTTCGGTGAGGATGGTGGGCTGGTAGAAGCAGCCGCCGAGGTCGTGGGGGCCGCCGCCCAGCGCGACCTTGGCGCCGGCGGCGATGGAGGCCTGCACGAGGCTGTCGACATCGTTCACGGCCCCGGCGTTAACCAGCGGGCCAATGCTCACGCCGTCCGCAAAGCCGTCGCCCACCGTCAGCTCGGCCGTGGCCTTGACCAGTTTTGCCACAAACGCGTCGTAAACCCCATCCTGTACCAGCATGCGGTTGGAGCAGACGCAGGTCTGGCCTGAGTTGCGGTACTTGGAGATCACCGCGCCCTTGACAGCCTCGTCGAGGTCCGCATCGTCAAAGACAATAAAGGGCGCGTTGCCGCCGAGCTCCATGGAGGTCTTCTTCATGGTTTCCGCGCACTGGGCCTCGAGCATTTTGCCCACTGGCGTGGAGCCGGTGAAAGTGAGCTTGCGCACGATGGGGTTGCCGGTGAGTTCACCGCCAATCGTCGACGAGCTGCCGGCGACGACGTTGAGTACGCCGGCCGGGACGCCTGCGCGCTCGGCCAGCACTGCCATGGCGAAGGCCGACAAAGGCGTCTCGCTGGCGGGCTTGATCACGATGCTGCAACCCGCAGCGAGGGCCGGTGCCGCCTTGCGCGCAATCATGGCGTTGGGGAAGTTCCAGGGTGTGATCGCGGCGACCACGCCGACGGGCTGCTTGATGCAGACGATGCGCCGGTCCGCGGCCGGCCCCGGGATCACGTCGCCGTCGATGCGCTTGGCCTGCTCGCCGAACCACTCGACAAAGGAGGCGCCGTAGGCGATTTCCGTGCGCGATTCCGCCAGTACCTTGCCCTGCTCGGCAGTCATGATGCGGGCCAGGTCTTCCTGGTTGGCCATCATCAGATCAAACCACTTGCGCAGTATCTGCGCGCGCTGTTTTGCCGGGACCACCTTCCAGGTGTCCATGGCGGCTTGTGCGGCCTCAATCGCGCGCCGGGTCTCGGCTGCACCCGCCTTTGCCACCTCGGCGATGACCGCGCCATTGGCGGGATTACTGACAGAGAAGGTGAAACCGTCGTCGGCATCGACCCACTGCCCGTTGATGTAGGCCTGGGTCTGGAGCAGGGTGGGGTCGGTAAGTGACAGACGCATGGCAAAGGTCCTTATTTCTGTGCGTGACTTAACACTATAGCCGCTTTGCGCTGCTTGCGCGCTCCCCGAAAGTGGTGCATTCCGGCTCGCCTCAGGCGCTACGGCGGCGGCGCCGGCGGGCCAGATGGTGCTTGCGCACCAGACCGCGCAGCTGGTCGTAACTGAGCCCCAGGGCATCGGCGGTCTTGCGCTGGTGGTAGCCATTTTCTGCCAGTGCCTGATGCACCAGGCGCCGCTCAATGGCCAGCATCCGGGCGCCGAAATCGGTAGCGCCCGGGGTGGCAAGTGCAGCGTTCTCGCGCTGCTCGGTCGAGGCGTCCCGGACCGGACTGGCCGGGTCCAGAGCGATTGCATGGGGTTCGCCAGCGGGCTCGGCATGGGGAGAGACAAAGGGGTTCAATGATACCTCGGCAATGGGCCTGCGAGGATGCTGCCAGCGATGCAGGGAACGCTCCACCGCATTTTTCAGCTCCCTCACGTTGCCCGGCCAGGGGTGGGATTGCAGCGCTGCCATCGCCTCCTCGCTGAAGCCGGGAAAAAGCGACCAGCCCAGTTCTGCGCTCATCTGGATGGCGAAGTGGTGCGCCAGTTCGGGGATGTCTTCCGGTCGCTGTCGTAGTGCTGGCAGGTGAACTACGTCGAAACTGAGCCGGTCCAGCAGGTCGGCGCGAAACTCACCGGCGGTGGCCAGAGCCTGTAGATCTGCATTGGTGGCTCCCACTACCCGCACATCCACTTGCAGGGTCTGCTGTCCACCCAGGCGCTCGAATTCCCCATGCTCCACCAGGCGCAGCAGTTTTTCCTGCAGACGCAGTGACATAGTCCCCAGCTCGTCCAGGAACAGGGTGCCGCCATCGGCGCGTTCAAAGCGGCCCTGGCGGACCCGGGTGGCGCCGGTGAAGGCGCCGGGTTCGTGACCAAACAGCTCTGACTCCAACAGTGAATCCGCCAGGGCGGCGCAGTTGACCTTGATGAAAGGGGCTTCCCAGCGCGGTGACAGGAAGTGCAGGCGTTCCGCGGCGAGCTCCTTGCCTGTGCCCCGGGCGCCGAGAATCAGCACCGGGCGGTTGATGCTGGCCAGACGCGACACCTGCTCCAGGGCGTGGGCGAGGGCAGACGAGCTGCCGATGATGCTTTCCTGTGGTTTCATAGGGTACATATAGCCTTATTATCGGGTAAATTAAGCTTTATATAGGTGTAAAAAGCCACAATACAATTTTCTGCTACGATAGCATGACCGGTCTTCGGGGCGAGTATCCAATAAAAACAATGGGTTATGAGTTCTGGCACGATACGTGATTAGGAACGCTTGTAGACCGGCAACAGGCCATCACGTACCGGGGCAGGCCCCCAGTGGAGAGCAACCATGGGTATTTTTTCGCGGATGTCAGACATCATTAACTCCAACCTCAACGCCCTGCTCGACCAGGCGGAGGATCCCCAGAAGATGATCCGCCTGATCATCCAGGAGATGGAGGACACGCTGGTGGAGGTGCGCAGCTCCTCGGCCCGGGTCCTGGCGGACCGCAAGGCCGCCGCCCGCCGCCTGCAGCAGGTGCAGGCCGATGCGGACAGCTGGGAGCAGAAAGCGAAACTCGCGATCAGCAAGGGCCGCGAGGACCTGGCGCGTGCCGCGCTGCAGGAAAAGCACGCAATTGAGGATGAACTGGCCGTGGTGACGGCAGAGCTTACCGCCGCTGACGAGCATATCGCCCAGCTGAGCACGGAAATTGGTCAGTTGCAGCAGAAGCTGTCCGACGCCAAGTCGCGGCAGCAGGCTCTGCTGATGCGCAGCCAGACGGTGGAATCGCGGATCAAGGTCAAGCGGCAGATGCACCGGGAGGCCCTGGATAACGCTTTCCACCGCTTCGAGCACTTCGAGCGGCGGATGGACAACCTGGAGAGCCAGCTCGAACTGCTGGACGTGGGCCGGGAAGTGCCTCCGGACCTGGCCGCGGAAATCGATGCCCTGCAGCAGGACGAGCGCATCAGCGACGAGTTGCAGCGCCTGAAGGCAGAATTGGAGGCTCGCCAGGGCGGCCGCGACAGCAACGCCTAGACGGCCCCGACCAGGCCCCCGACCAGGCGCCCGGCTAGGCGCCCCCGGCTAGGCGCCCCCGGCTAGGCGCCCCCGGCTAGGCGCCCCCGGCTAGTGTCGACCACCACGAAGTGGCAGCATACGGTCAGAGCGCCGACCTGCC
>JBLRXF010000088.1:0-9874 GCA_047920875.1 Haliea sp.
CGACTGGGTTACGTTGGGAGAGGGCGTTAAATTCAAGCTGCTACGCTATTGCCAGGTCACGGGTGACTGGGTGCTGTATGTGCAGTTGCAACCCGGGGTGAAGTTCGCCCGCCACAAGCACATTACGCCTGCGGAGTTCTTCATCACCAAGGGTGTATTGAAGTTCGAGCGGGGAGAGGCTGGCGCGGGGGTATACGGCTACGAGGAGATTGGCGAAATTCACGAGGAAGCCTCAGGCGAGGGTGAGGTGACTGAATTCCTCTATATTGGCCATGGGCCTGTTTCCTACATTGATAAAGAGGACAATCTCCAATTCATTGGTGACGGCGAGTTTTTCAAGCAGGCTTGGGAGGGCAAGATTCCGCAGAATATTGTGGAAGCCTGAGGGTCATTGCTCCGGGGCAAGCATTTGCGCAATGCCGGCCCGTGCACAGGCTTCATCATCCTCTGACGACGCGCCCGACACACCGAAGCCTCCCAAGTGCTGCCCTGATGCTGACTTTACGGCGACGCCACCCTGTAAAATGGTTAACGCATCAAGCCCGGCAATACCCACTGGGCGCGCCGTATCTGCGAATTCGATCTCGGCCAGTTCGCGAGTGGCGAGAGCCGTCAGGGCCGAGGTACGCCCCTTGATATGCGCAACGTCGACGGTGACCAGCAGGGCACCATCCTGGCGGGCAAACAGTTTCACATTCCCGGCGGCGTCGTAGACCGCCATAGACAGTGGCGCAAACTCGCGCTCGGCCGCGTGTCGCTCGCAACCCTCCACAAGATCTCGCGCCTGCCTCAGCGTAAGCACCTCCTCCAAGTAAGGCTTTGCCGCCTCGGCCAGTCCGGGCAGCAATCCGAGTGCAACAACAGTCAACAATCCTTTCATAAGATCCTCAGCTTCGGTGAGTGTCGCAATCTGTGACATCCACTACCAACGGGCTACTGGGCGGTAAACCCGCCGTCGACAGAGAGAATCGAGCCCTGACACAGGGCCGAATCATCACAGGCGAAGAACAGGATTGATGCAGCAACCTCGGCGGCTGTGCCCAGGCGCCCGATCGGCATGGCGCCGCGCAGCATGTCCTGAGCCTCAGCCTGGTCTGGCATCAACCGGGTCCAACGTTCCATCATTGGCGTTGCAATCACACCGGGACAAACACAATTGACACGTACGCCCGATGAACCCAGCTCAATGGCGAGATCTCTGGTCAACACCACCAGCCCCCCCTTGGCACTACCGTAAGCGGATGAGAGGGGGAACCCCACCAGGCCATTCAGAGACGACACATTGACCACGCTACCGGAGCCACGCTTGACCATGGCCGGTACAACATGTTTGCAGAACAGCCACGGCCCCCTGAGATTGGTATCAATCACCCGATCCCACTCATTCAGCGTGGTCTCGTCGTAGGTTTTGCTCAACTCCACGCCGGCGTTGTTGATCAACACATCAACTTGGCCCCAACGCTCCAGCGCCACTGCTGCCACCTGAGCAACGTCGGCCTCCTCGCGAACGTCACACTGTACTGCCGCCACCGCTGCGCCCAATTCAGCAGCCAGGGCCTGGGCTCTCTGCAAATCCATATCGGCGACCAGAACTTCAGCGCCCTCCGCGACGAATCGCCGGACCGTTGCCTCTCCTATGCCGCTGGCACCACCAGTGACAATGCAACTCTTCCCTTCAAGCCTCATGACATTCTTCCTCTTGAACCAAGACAGCAAAATATCGAATAACCCACAGTCCGTTTCATGGCCAGTGTCAGCCCAGCATTGTTGCGGGAGCTTCCAGGAAGCCGCGCAGAGCTGCCAGGAACCGGGCAGCAAGAGCGCCATCAATGATTCGGTGATCGCTGGACAGGGATAGCGTGAGCACCGTAGCCACCGCCAGTTCACCATTCTTGACAACGGGCCGCTGCTCCGCGGCGCCTGCCGCCAGGATCGCTCCCTGAGGGCTATTGATAATCGCATCGAAACGGTCGATGCCGAACATGCCGAGATTCGACACACTGAAACTGCCTCCCTGGAATTCCTCTGGAAGCAGCGTGCCCGTTTTCGCCCGGGTCACCAGGTCACTAATCTCACTCGAGATGGCCAGCACGCCCTTGCGATTTGCAGCGCGCACAATGGGGGTGATCAAGCCATCCTCCAACGCAACGGCAACGGCGATATCGGCGTCTGCAAAGTGCTGCACGGTAGTGCCATCAAACTGCACGTTGACACCGGGCACAGCAACCAGGGCACAGGCGCAGGCCTTGACCAGCAGGTCGTTCAGAGACACCTTGCCGTCACTGTAGCGGCGATTCAGCACTGCTCTGAGTTCCAGCAGCGCATCCACCTCGACATCAACCTGAACACGAAAATGTGGAGCTTCACGCTTGGAAGCTTGCAGGCGGGTGGCAATGGTGCGACGCATCGAGGACAAGGTCTGGGACTCGATGCGTGGGGCCTCAGACACCCCTGCACTCCGGGCCGGCGAGGGCGTCGACAGGGTTCGGGCAGCCACGGCTTCCACATCAGCCTTGCTGACCCTGTGATGGCGCCCGGTGGCACGACAGTCCAGCAGGTTAACACCCAGCTCCTTGGCCAGGCGCCTGGCCACCGGGCTTGCCGCTACCGCGCTGTCATCACGCTTTAGCGCCAACTCTGGGCGGGCCGGTGAGCGGGGCTTGTCCAGGCTCGAACCGCTGGATGCAAGCATCGCCTCAAGGTCCGCAAGAGTCACTCGACCATGGCGCCCGGAAGCAGCAACACGGTTGAGATCGATACCCTGCTCAAGGGCTACCCGGCGCGCCACGGGCGTTGCGGCAACAAGGCTGCCTCCGCCAGCGGCGGATCGCTCCATCGACATCGACACAGCCTCTGCAGCTACAGGATCTGGCGCTGGCACTCTGGAGCCAGCACCCGAAGCCCGCTGGTCGACTTCAGCATCAGACACATCTGCCGACGCAATGACCGCCAAAATCTGGCCCACTGGTAGAACGTCACCGGGAGTTGCCAGCAACCTCCTGACCACCCCTCCGGCGGGCGCCGTCACCGTGTTGACAATCTTGCTGGTTTCCACGTCCACGAGATCGTCACCCGCAGCGATAGTATCCCCTTCGCTGACATGCCATTCGACAATTTCCCCCTCAACCATCTCCATGCCCCATTTGGGCATCGTGACTGTCTCAATCGCACTCATTCACTATTCTCCGCCATCCATTCTCCGGCACCCGCCTCAGGCATACCGCCGCTACTACTCAACCTCTGTCACCAGCTCAAACGCCAGCAGCACATTGCCTGGCATGTGATGCACCAGCATGTAGCCCGAGTTCATCAACAACAAGCCATCCGCGAGGACTGCACCGGCACCCCCGGCCATGGCCCCGCCTCGGGCAGTACCGCCACCGGGAGTCTCGTAATCACGCACGGTGTCATGGCGCCAGAGCACCTGGCCATCGCGCAGGTCATGGATGCGTATATAGCCATCCAGACTGCCGGCAATCACCAATTCATCGGTAACCGTCGCCGGAGCGCTGTGGCCCGGCTTGCAGAGGGGACGCCCGGCACACACTGCCTCGGCGGGCCAGGACCAGCGCGGCTGACCCGTGGCAATATCCAGTGCATAAACGCCCGGCCGCTGCTCCCCGTTCCAGCGGCTGCCATCCGCTTCCGCACTCAGCTGCACATCTTCATCATTGATGGGCACAACCACCGTGCCGGCAGTTGCCGCCATGCCAAAGTGCACACCCCCCAACATGCCACCACGGCCAAGCTTTCTCTGCCAGACCACACTGCCATCTTCGGGGTTCAGCCCCCAGACATGCCCGGATTTTTGCCCGGCCAGCAGATAGTCTTTGCCGTCATCGTCTTTGGCCAAAATAACCGCCGCGCCGATGTCCATATCGGAATCATCGCCGGCCTCTTCGGGACAATTGGTGCGATCGGCTAACTCACAGGCCGTATTCCAGGCATCCCGTCGGGTTTGAAAGACCCAGCGCAGCTCGCCGGTATCCAGCGCCAGCGCCAGGACCGCATCGCTGGTGGCAGAGGTTGGCGAAGAGTAGTTCTGGCCTGTACCCACATAAAGTACGCCGCGCTGCGCGTCAATGGTCGGGCTGTTCCAGATCCCGGCACCCGAGGGCGCAAAGTGCGGCGCACCTGCCGCATTCTCGCCGATCTGTTGTGGCGACTCCGCTATGCTATAGGTCTTCCAGCGGCGCTCACCGGTGTGCCAGTCATAAGCCACCAGCGCACCGCGAAAGGTGCAGCAGGGATAGCTCGGCCGTGCTGCACTGGCCACCTCCAACGAGGTCACTGGCACATACAGCATCCCCCCGTGCAGTGCTGGCGTACCGGTAATGGTAGCTGCCGGATGCTCGTCCGCCTTGTCATCCCAGCGCAGTTCACCACTCCTGGCATCGACCGCATAGACATAGCCCAGATAGTCACCAAACAGCAGTGTGGACATGCCCTCACGCTGGGCCATTACAATACCCGTGCGAACCTCGCTACGCGCAAGAAAACGCCAGTGGACGCAACCGGTGTCACGATCCAGGCTATAGACGGTGCCGTCCTGGCTACCCACGAACACGCGGTCAGCGGTGATCAGTGGCTGGGACCGCGCCCGAACCGCCTCGGGGAACCCGAAGGCCCATTTAAGCTGCAGCCGATCCAGGTTATTGCGGGTCAGAGCCGTGTTGTCTGCGGTATAGGCCCGCGTGTTGGCGGGCGTTACTCCCCAACCCGTTGTGACTGAGGAAAGCGGCTGGCTGGGGGACAGGCCAGGCTCGCACCACAGAAGGTCCGCCTCTCCCGCTCCGACTGACAGTTCACGCCCAGTCACGAAAGCGGTGAGCTGGCTCTTTTCGGCGGCGGAAAGATTCGCCGCCATGGGTTGCATGACACCCTCATCGAGTATTCGATAGAGTGCCGAAGGTGCCATATAACCCATCATCTCCAGGCCAGGAGCCTTGGGCACGCTGCCAGTATGACAGTCGGCACAATGCTCGGCGAAAAGAGCACGGCCAGGATGACTGGCCGCTGTGGCTTCACGCTCAAGTGGTGACGCAAGGGGAGATTCCGCCAGCAACAGGGCGAGTACAGCGAACAGTGCAACGTGGCGGCGACTCATGGTGTCTTTTCCCTGTACTGGTCTCGCATTGGGGCTCGGGAACACCGACATGACCGAACCCTGTAATCAGCGCCGATAGGCCATCACTTCACGAACAGCATTCTCGATATCGTCCTCGCTGGGAATATACAGATCCTCCAGCACGGGGCTGAACGGCGCCGGCGTATGCGGTGCGGTAACTGTGATTACCGGGGCCTGCAGCGCGGAGAATGCCTTGCGGGCAACAATGCTGGCAATGTCGGCAGCGACGCTGCAGCGCTCCCAGGCCTCATCGACGATAACTATACGCCCTGTCATCTCCACGCTCTCCAGGATGGCCTCCTCATCCAGGGGCGAAGTGGTGCGTGGATCAATAACTTCGACGGAAATGCCCTCCGCTTTCAAACGGTCGGCGACAGCGACGGCTTTCTGCACCATGGCGGAAAATGCCACGATAGTGACATCCGTTCCCTCGCGGGGAAATGCCGCTTCACCGAAGGGAATCAGGTATTCTTCGTCTGGTACTTCGCAGGCATTTTCGAACTGCAATTTGTGCAGCAAAAAGATAACCGGGTCATCATCACGAATCGCCGTCAACAACAGACCCTTGGTGTCATAGGCGTTTTCCGGCATCACCACCTTGAGGCCCGGCACTGCAGTGACCTGTGGGTGAAGGCTCTGTGAATGCTGCGCGCCACAGCGAAGCCCCGCCCCGACCAGCGACAGCAAGACCAGAGGCGTATCGGACTTGCCGCCAAACATGTAGCGGAACTTGGCCATCTGGTTGTAGATCTGGTCGAAACACACGCCCAGAAAATCGAAAAACTGCAGATCGGCTATCGGCCGCAGGCCCGTCAAGGCAGCGCCAGCGGCAGCGCCAATATAGGCCGCTTCGGAGATTGGGGTATCGATAATGCGCTCGCGGCCAAACTCGCCCACCAATCCCTTGTAGAACCCGAAGGCCCCACCAAAAGCATCATCTTCACCGCTGCAGCCGGCTCCGCCCGCAACGTCCTCGCCCATCAGGATGACGGTCGGGTCGCGGCGCATTTCGCTCTGTATCGTATCGTGGATAACTTCTCGTATCGTTTTCTTGGGCATGACATCAGTACTCAGTAGGTTTTGTAGACGTCAGTAAACAGCTCTTCGCGAGCAGGATAGGGCGCCGCCAGAGCCTCCTGGACAGCTTCTTCCATCAAGCTCTCAACTTCCGCATCAATATCCTGAAGCGCTTTGCGACTGACCGCCTTTTGCTGCAAAACGCGCTCAGCAAAAAAAATCAGACAATCCATCTCCTGGCGCTGCTTCTCGACTTCACCCTTGGCACGATACAGCTGCGGGTCGCCGACGAAATGCCCACCGAAGCGGGTGGCCATTGCCTCGATGGCAGATGGCCCACCGCCGTCACGAGCTCGCTCAACTGCGCGTTTCACCGCCTCGTGGACTGCGAAAAAGTCTGTTCCATCAACTTTTTCGGCCGGCATGCCAAACGCAGCAGCGCGCCCGGCAATATCGCCGGAGCCAACCGCATAGCTGAATCCAGTGGCCTCGCCGTAGCCATTGTTTTCGTACATGAACAAGACCGGCAGTTTAAGAACCACAGCAAGGTTCATGGACTCAAACACCACGCCCTCATTGGATCCCCCGTCGCCAATGAATGACACGGCGACGCCACGAGTACCGCGTGTTTTCGCACTGAGCCCCGCACCGACACACAGCGGCGCCGAGCCACCGACGATACCATTGGCTCCCAGCATGCCCTTGCTCAGATCGGCGACGTGCATGGAGCCACCCTTGCCTTTGCACAGTCCGGTCGCCTTGCCCATGAGCTCAGCAACCATGCCCTTGACATCACAGCCCTTGGCAATGGAGTGTCCATGACCACGATGGGTACTGCCGATATAGTCCGTATCCAGCAGATTCATGCAGACCGCGGTGGCAATCGCTTCCTGCGCGGAGTAAAGGTGGGTAAAGCCCGGAATTGTCCCTCTTTCGAACTCCTGCCCTATCCGGGTTTCAAAGACACGAATGGTGCGCATGATGCGGTAGGCATACAGCAGTTGCTCGCCGGAAAACAGCGCCCCAGGTTGTGTTTTACGTCTCGTCATGGCTTGACCTGCTCACCTTCTGGAATAATGGGAACCCGCTCTGCGCGGGCCTGGTACTGTCTTTGGAGAATGTGCTCGCTCCGCACCTTGCGCACTCCACGCTGGGAGCGGGGCTGAGAAGTGCCTCACTGCTGTTCAACGCTGAAGTGCAGAAGGACATTGCCGGGCATGCGACCTCCCCAGAGATAGCCGGAATTTATCAATACGCTGCCGTCAACAAGAACCGGGCCATCGGATTCTATCGCACCACCATACCCTTCCACCCCGGAGACACTGCTGTACTGGCGAGCGGTGTTGTACTCCCAAACCACTGCACCGGTGTCGCTGTCATGGGCACGCAGAACGCCATCCAGGGAACCGGAGAACACTAGACCATCGGTAGCAGTCACCGCAGCAGACAAGCCCGGATCACAGCCAGGGGGAGCGCCTTCAGCACAGGACATTGCAGTGGGCGACTCCCAAAGAACCGCTCCGGTCCGGATATCAACAGCGTACAGTCCCGGACGCCGTTGTCCCTCGAACCGGTCGTTGATATCCGTATCCGCTATCGGGGCATAGAGAACATCGCGCTGCGGGTCGATGGCCATACCCCAGTGCACACCGCCATAGAATCCTCCACGGCCCACGGAAGTTTTCCACAGCAGTTTGCCCTTGGCAGATGGATCCAGAGCAAATACATCGCCCGATTTCTGCCCCGCCAGCAGGCGATCAATACCGTCCCGATCGCGATGCAGAATCGTGGCGGCACCGATATCGAAATCAGGACCATCCTCAACGGGGCAGTTGTCGCGCTGCTCAAGGTTGCAACTCATGTTCCATGCGTCACCGGCAAGCGCCTGATGAACCCAACGCTTCTCACCGGTCTGCAGGTCAAAGGCAACAACGGCATCGCTGGCACCATGGGCGGGTGAGCTATAGGCCTCACCGGTACCGACATAGAGCACACCACGCTGCACATCAATGGCGGGAGAATTCCACACGGGCGCGCCGGAAGGCACCAGTATATCCACACCCCGGTTTGTTTTCGTGCCGGTCGCGGCAGGCACCTCATCCACGACATAGCTCTTCCACCTGATGGCACCCGTGTGTCGATCGAAGGCAACGACACCGCCCCGGAAGGTACAGCATGCATAGGAGGGATCAGCTGCGGTAGCCCATTCCCGAGAAGACATTGGTACATACAGGGTATCTGCATGAAGCTTGGGACTGCCGGTTATCGTGACATCCGGGTGGTCCTCTACATCACTGATCCAGATCGGCGTGCCGGTGGCCCCGTTCAGCGCGTAGACCTTGCCGTTGAAATCACCAAAGTAAAGGGTAACTTCGTCCTTATCGCCTGCCTCATGAACAGATACTGACGACCTGACCTCTGCATCCGCCGCATACACCCAGTGGGTGCATCCGGTCTCGTGGTCAATCGCATAGACCCGGCCATCCTGGGTCCCGGTATAGATGACACCGCGATGCACCGTTGGCTGAGAACGGGCCCGGGTGGCGCCCGGGAAGGCGTAGGCCCACTTCAACTGCAAGGTGGCCACATTGCCACGGTCGATACCCGACAGGCTTCCAGGAACACTGCGTGGATTGGTATCCCCCATGCCCCAGCTGGTCACCGATGTGCCGCGAGCTTGCGCGACCTTCTTGGAGCAAAAATTGCTCACCGCCAGCTGCTCCTGACCAAGCGGACGGCCACCAAGATACTCGGCAATGGCTGTGCGCTCCGCCGCCGTCAGATGTGCCGACTGAGTCTTCATAACCCCGTCGCTCATGGCATCCAGAATACTCTCGGGACTCATGAGTTGCAGCATCACCACATGTGGCGCCTTCGGAGCACCACCGTCGTGACAGGCGAGACAGTTCTTTCCGAACAGGGCCTCTGCATCCATAGAATCCTGAGCGGCCGAGGTGGAGGCAGCAAACAATAGACCGACAAGAACTCCGGATAACAGCCGATACACTGGACGCTCCTTTTTTATTGTCTGGGGAGGGATTAAAGCGTGGGAACCCGGTTTGACCTGCCAGCGACCGCCCTATTCGGGCGGTCGCTGGCAGCTCACTACGGAGACATCAGAACGGCAACCTTCGCGCTAACTAGAAGGAGTAACCTACCTGGATACCCAACTCGCGTGGCGGCCCGTGGGTGGTAAAGTTCCACAGGTTGGCCACCGGGTTAGCTGAAAAGCGGTAGACCTCGTCGGTCAGATTTTTGCCGTAGAGAGAAACCTCGAATGCATTGTTCGGTGACTCCCACGTAATGTAGGCATTAACCAACGTGCGCTCCTCAAGCTGAGTATTTGCCTTCTGCTTGAGAATAGGCTGGTCGATCGTACCGCCCTGGAAGCTGGCAGGTGCCGGGTTCATCTCAGCCTCACCCTGATAGTGGAAATTGAGGTTATAGGTTAGCACCGCTCCGCTGGACAGATCCTGGAAGTAAGTCACGCTGACTCCCCCATTGAACTCCGGTGAGTAGGGTACTTCGAGGGAGGAGAAATCAAAGGGCTGCGGTGAGCCGGAAAGACCGAGCGTCGCAGGGTCGAAACCGGGATTGTAGCTGTCATACTCATGATCCAGCCAGCCGAAGTTGGCATCGAAGCGCAGATTGTTCGTCGGCGCATAGCTCAGTTCAATCTCAAGACCCACCGCGGTGCTTTCACCTTCATTGAGGGCGATGGTTTCCTGG
>JBLRXF010000089.1:0-9856 GCA_047920875.1 Haliea sp.
GGTGTTCTCTCCATTAAACGATCTTCGCAAAATCAGTTTAATGAATACCGGTGTCCCCCGTTAATGATGAAGAGCCCGATCCTGTAGGAGCGCAGTCTCTGCGCGAGGCTCCACGGTATCTTCGGGCCTAGTCCCAATCCCGCGTGAATACCGCCTCCAAACGCAGCAAAATCGCGGCGGAACCCTGCCGCCTGTCCTCGAATTCGTCCCTGCGCCAGAAGTAGCTCGGCTGCAGTTCGGCAAACAGCCACTCGCGGAAAATGTTCTGTCGGTAGCGCAGGCCAAAGCCATAGGAGCGGGTGTAGTAGTCAGGCTCGGTAGCACCGCTGATGGCGGTGTAGTAGCCCAGCACGCGGTTGTTGCTCAGGCGCCGGTTCAGGCTCAGGCCCGTGTTCCAGCCAACGCCCGGTTCATCCTCAAACCAGCGCAGCCGGTTGGTCCATTGCAGAACCTTGTCGTCGCCCAGAATGGTATCCAGGTCGGCGCGGGTCTCGCTGGCAAAGCCGTCGTCGGTTCGGTAAATGGCCTCCTGGCTCAGTCGCCCGATAACGGTGTCTGACAGTGAGGTCTGATAACGGTAGCGCACGGACATTTTCGGACTCAGGGTGGAGCGCAGGCCCAGTTTGAAGTCAATGCGGTCGTTTTTGCGTTCCCGTGCGGTGAGCTGCAGCGCAATGTCATCCGGCGCGTTCTGGCGATCGATGAGCAGGTCATCGCTGCCGGTGCGTTCGTCATCGTCTGAAAACAGCAGGCTGACGCGTTTGTTAAGGTTGGGCAGGTGCACCTTGCCGCGCAGGCTGAGCCCCGTGTCCCAGCCGTCCAGTTCGTCCCACTCCGGTTCTACCCGCAAACGCAGCGTGGAGTAGGGCGCCTCCTCGTCTACCCGGTTGACGCCGAAAAAGCTGTCCATCCAGGCGGCCAGGTTGTCAGCTTTCTCGCTGACGTACTCGTGGCTGTCGTCCAGCCAGGGTGTGTCCGGCTCCTCCGGGGACGCCTCTGCGGCGCCTGCCTCTGGCAGCTTGAAGAAAACGCTGCCCGTAAACAGAAGAATAGCTGCAGTTCGGGAATAGCTCACAGCACTCGCGCTCCCGGATCCTCGTCGGCCCGCGAGCGCCTAGTTGTTTTCCCGGGTAAAACGAAACGACTGTAGGGTGAGCTCATAGCTGCTGCCATCTTCTATTTGCCGTAACAGAACCGGCTGATAATTGAACTCTGGCGCAAGCCAGAGCAACGTTTCCCGGTCACTGTTGTCTCGCATGCGTTCCAGCTTGACCACGCGCAGCGTGCCGAGCGCAGTGTCCATGTCCTCTTCGCCCAGGCGCTGATAGCGATAGTCGCGGACACTGCCGCGAATGATGACAGCGTAGCTCAATTCTTCCACACCTTCCCGCAGGTCCCTCGCCAGTGCCAGCTGGTGACTGAGTGGGCCGAGCTGGCCGGGTTCGAAGTCCAGCGCTGATTGTTCACCCTTGCGCAAGGACATGATGGTCAAGTCTGTGTGATTGACCGCCATGGACTCCGTGCGCTTGTTGCCCATGATGGAACGATCATGTTCGTAGCGATCTGGCACTATCGCACCCTGTGTATCCAGATGAAACAGCTCTTCCTCGGTGATTTTGCCGAGAAAGTTGCGTGCTGTTATCCGCAGTGCATAGCCGTTGCCGGTTTGGCGCAGGCTGTGTGCAGCCTTGATCGGAAAGCCGCTGTAGCGGGCGCTGTACTCCGCCTCATAGGTGGCTATGGGGGAGTGATTGCTTGTCGCGTGTTCGCCCCCCGCAAGCGCCAGCAGCGGCGCCCACAGGGCGAGCAGGAGCAGAGCGTTGGGTGCTGTCATTGGCGGCATACCTGTCCGAATCCTGAGAGGAATTCTGTTGTGGCAGTCTGTTAGACCCCGGCAATGCTGCGGAATTCACTGCTCTTTCGCCGCTGGTCGCTGCAGCCAGCACAGGACCTCCACGTGGGGTGTGTGCGGAAACAGATCCAGGGGCTGGATTTCGATCGCTCGAAAACCGGCATCGATGAAGATTTTGATGTCCCGGGCAAACGTGGCCGGGTCACAGGAAATATACAACACGTCCCGCAAACGGTGCTTTTTCGTCAACAGCAGTCCGGCCAGCTTGAAGCCGTCCCGGGGCGGATCCAAGACCAGGATGCTGGCATCCCGCGCCTGCTCCTGCAGCCTTGAACAGTCCGCCTCCGCGAACAGGTTGTAGCGTCGCGCCTCCACGCCCGACAGCTTGCGTGCAGCCAGCGTGTGCACGCTGTCCTCTACACTCTCAATCGCAAGAATGCGCGCGAAGCCAGCTGCCGCAAGGACCTCGGTGAAATTGCCGGAGCCGGAAAACAGCTCCAGTACGGTCCGGCTCTTGTCAAGCTCGCTCGCCCGATTCTGCAGCCACTCGCGCATGCGCAGATTCTGCGCCGTGTTGCCCTGGCGGAATGGACGCCGACGGTTGGGTATCACCTCTGCGGCGCTGAGCTCATCATCAATATCCAGCGTGGTCCAATCCTGCTTGCGCCCCGGACGCAAGGCATTGTTGGGCAGCGACTGCAGCAGCGCCTGCAGGGTTGCCCTGTTGGCCGGCGTCAGGATGGGGCAATCGCTAATGGGCGCCAGCTGTCTGGAACCGGCGGCGACATAACCCAGTTGCCGGCCATCGGTCTTGAATTGCGCCCGGTTGCGGTAGCCGAAAATCTCCGGCGCCCCCCAGATCGGTGCTACCTCAGCAGCCAGCTGCAGGCGCGCCAGCGCCTGCCGCACGCGCTGCTCCTTGGCGTCAAGCTGAGACGCGTAGCTGATAAATTGCCAGGAGCAGCCGCCACAGTCACGGCTGCCAGCGCCATGGTGCGCGCAGAGTGGTGTGACGCGGTCAGGGGAGGGTTCAAGCAGTTCCAGTAAGCGGGCGAAGCCAAAGCGCTGTTTGAAACCGGTGACGGCAACTCGCACCGTTTCGCCGGGCCAGACACCTGGGACAAAGAACACCTGCCCATCAGGGTGCTCGACGATGCCGCTGCCATCGGTGCCCAGATCGCGGACGGTGGCAGTGAACTGATCATTGATTGCGGGCATGGCATCTGCTCTGGGGAATCATGCGCGATCATAGCATTTCGATTCCGTGTGCGATGAAGCTGTCGTATGATGGGGGCGCTGTATGCAGGACAGGAGTTGCCTCAGTTTGGACGATCCACTCAGAACAATCCTGGTTGTTGACGATGCCCCCGAGAACCTCGACATCCTGTCGGAGTTCCTGCGCGACACCTACAACGTTAAAGTCGCCACCCGGGGCCAGCGCGCGCTTGACATAGTGCGGCGCAGCCCTCCTGACCTTATCCTGCTGGATATCATGATGCCGGATATGGATGGTTTTGAGGTGTGCAGGCGTCTGAAGGACGACTATACGACGCGCCATATCCCGGTGATTTTCGCCACGGCCAAGATTGAACCCGAGGCGGAGCTGGAAGGCCTGGCGCTGGGCGCTGTTGACTACATTTCCAAGCCCTTCAACCCACCGGTGGTACTGGCCCGTGTCCGCACCCACCTCGCGCTGTACGACCAGAATCGGGAGCTGGAATCGAGGGTGGAGCAGCGCACGGCACAGCTCCAAGATACCCGCCTGCAGATTATTCGCCGGCTCGGGCGCGCAGCGGAATACAAGGACAATGAAACCGGCCTGCACGTTATTCGCATGAGCCACTATGCGCGCCTGATCGGCCTGGCCGCGGGCATGAGTGAGCAGCGAGCGGAAGTCCTGCTGAACGCTGCCCCCATGCACGACATCGGCAAAATCGGCATTCCCGACAGTATTCTGCAGAAGCCCGGCAAGCTCACGCCCGAGGAGTGGGAAGTCATGAAAACCCACGCCGCGATCGGCGCCGAAATCATTGGGGATCCCCAGGATTCGGAGTTGCTGGAGATGGCCAAGGTGGTGGCCGTATCCCACCACGAAAAATGGGACGGCTCGGGCTATCCCCACGGTCTCGCGGGCGAGGACATCCCCCGGGTGGGCAGGATTGTTGCCCTGGCGGACGTCTTCGATGCCCTCACCAGTGAGCGGCCCTACAAGAAAGCGTGGCCGGTGGAGGAGGCGGTGAGCTGGATCCTGTCCCAGTCCGGGCAGCACTTCGACCCGCAGCTGACGGAATGCTTTGCCCGCTGTTTGCCGGATATCGAGGCAATTCGGCAGCAGTATCGTGAAGATGGAGCCAGCACTGCCACCCCGCTTGAGTAGCACCGTGATGCGCAATGACATGATGGACGTGATGGAGAAGTATGTACCCTGAATCCCTCTGTCGGGCGCCGAAGGCCGGTGCATGGCGAAGCCTGCTGGCACTGCTGTTTGTCCTGCTGATTTTCCCGGGCACCGGCGCACACGGCGCCGGACTGTCTTTTACGCCGGAAGAGGAGGCCTGGCTGTCGGCCAACCCGGTACTGCGGGTGAGCAATGAGCTCGACTGGCCGCCCTACAACTTCAACGAGGGTGACACCCCCAAAGGCCTGTCGGTGGACTTTATTCGCTTGCTGGCGGATATGCTGGGTCTGGAGCTGGAGTTTATCGGTCCGGAAAGCTGGGCGTCGCTGGAAGCGCGACTTCTGGACGGCAGCCTTGACGTGTTGTTGAACGTGGTGCGAACCGAGCAGCGCGCCGAGCAGATGCTGTTTACCCCTGCTTATGCCACCTCACCTGTGGGTATTGTCAGTCGACGGGATGATCGTGTTGCGTCCCTGGATGCGATGGAAGGTCGCAGGGTAGCCGTCCCCAAGGGGTTTTTTACCGAGACCCTTATTCCACAGACACATCCCGGCGTTGAGGTTGTTGCCACTGATGGCACCGTGGCCGCGCTGATGGCAGTGGAGCTGGGCGAAGCGGATGCGACCTTGGGTGTCTACGCCACCATGCGGCACCAGATCAAGGCCAATTTGCTCAGCCGTCTTGAAGTGACCGGTGACTACCTGCTGCCCGATCCCGAGCTGTCCAGATTGCGCATGGGTGTATCGCAGGATCAGCCGCTGCTCCAGGCCCTGCTGCTCAAGGCGATGCGGGCGGTGACGCCCCGGGAGAGTGAGGCCTTGCTGGCCCGCTGGGCCGTGGACGAGCAGCAGGCGGAGTGGTCGGATACTGCGAACGAAGGCCAGTTTGCCGGTTCAGTGCTGCTGGTCGCGATCGCGGTGATTGTCGCCCTGCTGATCGCCCTGATGCTGGCGTTTCTGCGCGCGCTCTCTCCGTCACGACAACTGGCGCTGCTGGCGGACGATCGTTTTCGTGTAGCCGTGTACTTCATTTCTGTGTCCTTCCTCGCCTTGATCCTGTTTGCTGCCCAACTGTCCCTGCAACGCCTGGAGGCGGGAGCCCGGCAATCCCAGGGTGAGGTGCTCAGGGCCGCCACACGCAGCGTTGAGGCGAAACTCAATCTGTGGTTCATGAGCCAGTTCATGGCAGTGGAAAATCTCGTTCGCGAGCCATCACTGCAGGAGGCAGTCTCCCTCCTCGTGAGTGGCGATGCCGCAGGGCAAGCGGCCGCACGGCAGGATTTCCGCGACCTGATGACCGATTTTGCCGATCACGAGGAGTACTACTACGCCCTGCTGGACGGATCGGGCAGGGTTTTGGTGGCCGACAATGCCGACCTGATCGGGATGACGTACCCACAGCCAGAGCTGGTCTCCCTGCTGCGCTCCGAGCGCGATGCGAGGCGCGGCACCTTGCTGGCGCCCAGGCCTGATTTGCGCCAGGCAGGCCATCATCTGACTCTGCTCCAGCCCCTCTCGGTACCCGGACAGGGCCAACAGCTCTACCTGCTGGTTGAGGCTGGTGACATCAACCAGTATGAGGACATTCTGCGCTCGGCCCGCAGTGGCAGCAGTGGCAGCAGTGGCGAGACCTATCTGGTCAACCGCGAGGCGGAGATGCTCAATGAGTCGAGGTTCGGCGCCAGTGTACAGGCACTGGCGGAGCGTCAGCCGGGCCTGCTCTCCAGCCGCGGCAAGCTGCGCCTGCGGGACCCGGGCGTCGATCTGGTGGAAGCAGGCGATGCCGCAACCGAGCCTGACCAGTGGCCCCATACCGTTGCGGTGAGCGAGGTTCTGGCGGAGCGTGAAGGGGTCAATACCGTGGGCTACCGCGACTACCGGGGAGTCCCGGTGCTGGGAGCCTGGTCCTGGTCCCCCGAGCTCGGGTTGGGCACCATCAGTGAAATCGATGTTGACGAGGTTCTGCACGATTACCGGGTGGTCAGTCACTTGGTGTATGCGGCGCTGGCGACCGTTGCCCTGTTGATTGTGAGCATGCTCGGCGCAGTCCTCTGGCTCAGCGATCGTGGCCGCAAGTACCTGGAAACCCAGCTGCGTCACGGGCGCGAGGAGCTGCGTGCGGTGGGTTCCGCGGTAGAGCAGAGTCCCGTGGCCGTGCTGATCACCGACCTCGATGGCCGTATTGAGTATGTCAACCCGGCATTCTCCGCCATTACCGGCTATGACAGCGGTGAGGTGATTGGCCGCAATCCCCGCCTGCTGCAAAGCGGGGTCACGCCCAAGGTCTACTATGAGTCGCTGTGGCAGACCATTCTGAGGGGCGAAGTCTGGCGCGGCGACATCATCAACCGGACTCGGGACGGCCAGCTGATCAATTGTGAACAGATTATCGCGCCGGTGCTGGATTCCGACGGCGAGACGACGCATTTCGTCGGTCTGCTGCAGGATGTCAGTGAATCCCGGCAGCTTCTGGCGGAACTGGAGAAAGTGGAGGCGAGCCGCAGCGAGTCCCTGCGAGCGGCCAAGGCGGCGGTGTGGGAGTGGGATATTGCTGCGGGTGCATGGCGCTGGGATCAAGCTTTTCCCGCCATGCTGGGGCTGCCGGCAGAGGCCAACAGCGGTGATGGCAGCTGGTTTCTGCAGTATATTTTTCCTGAAGACCGCGAGCTGGTTGCAAGCACCCTGAAGCACGCCACCAAAACAGGCGAGGCGGTGGAGATTGATTACCGCATGCGCCACGTTGATGGCTCCACGGTGTATATCCATGCCCGCGGTCAGGTGCGCCGCAACGCCGAGGGTCGCTCGGTATTTATAGCGGGCCTCAATTTCGATGTCACCGAACTGGCGCAGGTGCAGTTGCGGGAAAAGGAGAAACAGCAGCAGTTCGAGTCCCTGCTGGAGTCCGCGCCGGATGCTATGGTGATCACGGACCCCGGCGGGGAGATCGTGCTGGTCAATCGGCGCGCCGAGGAGATGTTTGGCTATAGCGCGGACGAGATGGTTGGCCAGAAGGTGGAGCTGTTGTTGCCTGCCACTCTCCGCGAGAGCCATGTGGCCATCCGTGACGGCTTTATTCACTCGGCCACGGACGGTGCGCCCCCTGTCGTGTCCGGCCGGGAACTGGTGGCAGCTCACCGAGATGGGCATGATATTCCCGTTGAGGTGAGTCTGAATCCGATGGGTTCGGGTGATCAACTGCGAGTCATTACTGCACTTCGTGATATCAGCGAGCGCAAGGCCATGCAGCGTGCGCTCAGGCAGCGCGAGCAGGCCTATAGCAGCCTGGTATCGACCATACCTGGCACGGTCTACCGCTGTCGCATGGACGCCGACTGGACCATGCTGTTCATGAATGATGCGGTGGCTGAGCTGACCGGCTACCCCGCCAGTGATTTTATCGGCAACGCCGTGCGCAGCTATGCAAGTATCATTCATCCGGAGGACGTCGACGGAGTCAGTTCGGGAATCAACGCAGCCGTACAGGCCGGGCGCTCTTTCGCACTGGAGTATCGGATAGTCCACGCCAGTGGCGAGCTGCGCCACGTGTTTGAAACCGGGCGTGCCGAGCCCGGTGACAGCGGCACTGTCGACAGCCTTGCTGGCACCCTGATCGACATCACCGATCGCGTCGCTGCCCAGGAGCAGCAGCAGGAGAGTGAGAGGCGCCTGCTGCTGATCGCGGACGCTGCCGAGCTCGGTCTTTGGGAGTATTTCTTCAAGGAGGATCAGTTCCTTACCAATGTGAATTTCACCTCATTGATGGGCTACCACCCTGCCCAGCTGCGGCAAACGGCGGAAGTCTGGTCTCCCTTGCGCGAAGGGCTCAACACCATTGTCGGGTTGCTGCACCCCGACGATCTGAAAACCGCGGAGAAGGCCTCTCTGGACTGCCTGTATGGGCGCTCTGACATCTTCCGCTGTGAATATCGGCAGCGCTGCGCGGATGGCCAGTGGCGCTGGTTCCTCGATGTGGGGCAGGTGGTCGAGCGCGATGACGATGGGCGCATGCTGCGTATTGCCGGGGTCAGGATCAACCATCACGTGGAAAAGCTGCTGGCCGAGGAGCTGGTCGCAGCGCGCGACGCGGCCCAGGCGGCGGCTGTCGTAAAAGCCAACTTCCTGGCGAACATGTCCCATGAAATTCGCACGCCCATGAACGCCATCATGGGTTTGACTCAGCTGGCCTTGAGGACGCCTCTGGACGATCGCCAGCGTAACTATCTCGAAAAAATTGATCTGTCGTCCAACAACCTCCTCACCATCATCAACGACATCCTCGACTTCTCCAAGATAGAAGCGGGCAAGTTGAGCGTCGAGACCCTGCAGTTCAGTCTCGACGATGTGTTCGAGGGATTGGCCGGGACCATTGGTCTCATGGCGAGTGAAAAGGATATCGAGTTGCTGTTCCGCTTGCCCCCCGAGCTACCGAAAAATTTACGCGGGGATCCGCTGCGCCTGGGACAGGTTCTGGTCAATCTCTGCAGCAACGCGGTCAAGTTCACCGAGTCGGGCGGTGAAGTGGTCGCAGCCGTCGAGGTGGAAGAGCGCACGGACGAGTGTGCTGTCCTGCACTTCAGCGTTGCCGATACGGGCATTGGCATGAGCAACGAACAGCAGGAGAACCTGTTTCAGGCTTTCAGCCAGGCAGATGCGTCGACCACACGCAAGTACGGTGGTACCGGCCTGGGCCTGGCTATCTGCAAGAACCTGGTGCAACTGATGGGAGGCCACATCTGGTCAGAGAGTGAGCTTGGTCAGGGGTCGATTTTCCACTTCAGCTTGCCCTTTCGCATCAGCAGCGAGCTCGTCGCCCCGGCGCCGGTGCCGGCGTCTCTGCCGGAAGCCCTCAGGGTGCTGGTGGTGGATGACAACGCCAGTGCGCGTGATGTCTTTGCCCAGTTTCTCACCGCGTTCGGCTATGAAGTGATGGAAGCACAGAGTGGCGAGCAGGCGCTGGCCCTGCTGACAGAATCCCTGGTCGAGGACAGGTTTGATCTTGTGCTGATGGACTGGAAGATGGGTGCGATGGACGGTCTGGAGACGATCCGAAGCGTGGCCGCAACAACGCCGCCAGATGCGCTGCCCAAGTTCATCGTGGTCTCGGCCTTCAGTCGAGAGGATGTCAGGGCAGCTGCCACTGACCTTGAGGTTGCCGCGTTCCTGACCAAGCCCGTTACGCCGTCCTCGCTGCTGGATGCCATTGCTGTCGCTACCAACGGCAACGAGCTTGTCAGCCGGGCCACGCGTGATTCATCCGCGAGCCTGGAGGATTCGCTGCGCCCGCTGCGCGGTGCCAGGATCCTGGTTGTGGAGGACAATGCCATCAACCAGGAAGTCATCTGCGAACTGCTGTCGAGTCACGGTATCAAGGTGGAAGTGGCCGATAATGGACGGCTCGCAATCGACAAACTCCAGCTTGGGCGCTTTGACGGGATTCTCATGGACTGCCAGATGCCGGTGATGGACGGCTATGAAGCCACCCGCGTCATCCGGGCCATGTCCGGGTATGAAGCACTGCCAATCATCGCCATGACGGCCAATGTGATGGCCGGTGATCGCGACAAGGCACTGGCTGCAGGCATGAATGATCACGTGGGCAAGCCCATC
>JBLRXF010000090.1:0-9855 GCA_047920875.1 Haliea sp.
GGCGTTGGAGCAGGCGGGGCACGGCAAACACAGGGCCAATACCCATGATCTCAGGTGCGCAACCTGCCACAGCGAGCCCCCGGTAGTAACCCAGCGGTGCAAGACCACGGCGAGCTGCATCGGCTGCTTCCATCACCACGCAGGCACTGGCCCCATCCGACAGCTGGCTGGCATTGCCGGCGGTAACGGTGCCACCCAGAACCGGCTTCAGTTGAGCAAGATCCCCGGCGGTGGTGCCCGGGCGATTACCCTCGTCCTGGCTGAGCGTGGCCACTTCTTTCCGCATCTCCCCGGTCGCCTTGTCCAGGACCAGCTTCTCGGTGGTGACCGGGACTATTTCCTCGTCGAAGCGACCGGCTGCCTGGGCTGCAGCCGTGCGTTGCTGGCTCTGCAAGGCGTAACTGTCCTGCTGCTCCCTCGATACGCCGTAGCGGCTGGCAACAACTTCGGCCGTCTCCAGCATGGACATGTGAGTATTCGGATGCGCTGCGATCAGTCGCGGGTCCGGCACCCTCGAGAGATTCATATGTTCGTTCTGAACCAGGCTGATATTCTCAACCCCCCCCGCCACAATCACCGACATATCGTCGTGCACGACCTGCTTGGCGGCAATGGCGATGGCCATTAGTCCTGAGGCGCACTGGCGATCGACACTCATGCCACTGACGCTTTCTGGCAGCCCGCCAGCCAGGGCAGCGAGTCGGCCAATATTGAAGGTTTGCGTGCCCTGCTGTATCGAAGCACCCATTATGCAGTCCTCAATCTCGGCGGGCTCAACACCGGCTCGGCGGACGGCTTCTGCAATCGCCACTCCTGCCAGTGACGGTGACTCCAGATTGTTAAAAGCGCCCTTGTAGGCGCGACCTATCGGTGTTCTGGCAGTTGCGACAATAACAGCTTCACGCACGGGACTTACCTCGATTAATGGTTGAAAACAGAGAGAATGGATTTGCTAGTGGCCGCGGGCGGCCATTGCACGCAGGCACAGCAGAGCCTTGTCAGAAATGAAATCGATATCAGCCTCAGTCATGGGTGTCGACAGCACCATGAAACCCTGCTGGGCCATATACACACCTTCATTCAGCATGCGGCGGAAAAAATCGTCGGCTCTTGCCATGAGACCCCGATCTGTTCCGATCAGCTGTATCATGCTGCGATAGTCAGTGATTGGCGTGGCAGTATGGAAGAGTCCGATCATTGACGCGGCGCCAGTGACGGTTCCCTCCACACCCGCAATGGCCAGCGCTTCCCCAAGGCCCTTGCGCAAACGCTCCCCAAGAGCGACGAGACGCTCGTGTGCTGCACGGTCGTACAATTGCATTGCCACAGCGCCGGCTATCATGGTCATGGGATTGGCATTGAAGGTACCGGTATGGCTCATTATCCCGACCCCATTGCGAGGATCGAACAAGGTTTCCATTAACTGCCTGCTGCCACCAACCGCGCCAATGGGCATGCCACCACCAATCACCTTCCCCATTGCGGTCAGATCCGGCGCAATGCCGATGGCCTCCTGGGCACCGCCATAACCGAGTCTAAAGCTGTAAACCTCATCGAAAATCAGCAATGCCCCGAGCGCCCGGGTTTCCTCTCGCAGCATTGCCACATACTCGGGTGTTGCCTGCAGATACGCCAGATTCTTGATCATGGGATCGAGGATAACGCCTGCCAGGTCATCCCCATGAGCGCGCAGTATGCTGCGTCCGGCCTCCACATCGTTGGCGGGCAAGACAATAGTATTGCTGCGCGCACCGTCGTGACCCCCGGGCATCGTCACCCCGGCAGGCGCCGCGTCAGGGCCCCATGCATCAGGGGTCGGATAAAGGCTCACCTCCACGGAATCATAGGCGCCATGATAAGCACCCTCGATTTTCGCTATTTTGTTGCGGCCGGTGTAAGCGCGCGCCGCCTTGACTGCGAACATCACACCCTCGGTGCCCGAATTCGCAAAGCGAATCTGCTCCACGCCGCCAACCCTGTCAGTAATCAGCTCAGCAAGCTGAATCTCGGCCTCGGTCGGCAAACTCGCAGAGAGCAACTTGCCTGACTGGGCCTGCAAAGCCGCGACAATGTCGGGATGGCAGTGGCCGTGAATGAGCGCAGAGTAATTATTGATGCAATCAATGCGTTCGATGCCATCAACATCGATAACACGACATCCCTCGCCTCTCTCGAGGTAAATCGGATACGGGGGAAAATACACCGTATGCCGACTGTTGCCGCCCGGCATCACTGCCTGCGCGCGCTGATACAGTTTGGCTGAATTCGAGTGGCTGTCCGGATACATCAGTTGTTTCCTCGTGTCTGGTCTTCGTACGTATCCCGCAGGCGTTTCCGCAGCAGCTTCTTGTCGTACTTTTCCAAGGTCACTCTGGGGATATGGTCAACAACAACTATCTCGTGCGGCACCTTGAAATCAGCCAATCGTTGCCGGCAATGGGCCAGGAGACGCTCTATGAAATCGGCCTGGCCCTGCGCGTCGCCAACTTCGGGAGCCTCCACAAATGCAACCGGCACTTCATCGAGCATGTCATGGGGCTTGCCGACAACAGCCACATCCTGGACCTGGGAAAATTCGCCGATAACGCGCTCTATTTCCGACTCGGCGACGTTCTCTGCTCCGACTCGCAGCATGTCGCCAGAGCGGCCATTGAACGTGATGAAACCGTCTGCTGTAGCGGTCACCATATCGCCTGTGTCAAACCAGCCGTTGTCATCGAAGGCCCTCGCTGTCGCCTCTGGATTGTTCAGGTAAGAGTGAAACAATGTCAGGCCTGGTATACCGCGAATCCACAAACGTCCGCTCTCTCCCCAGGCGCTGTGGCTTCCATTTTCATTGCGCACCTCCACTTCATATTCCGGAGAGGGCATACCCATGCTCATTTCCCGGGCAGGAAAGCTCAGATCGGAGAATATCGGCAGAGTGACTGTCTCGGTCATGCCAAACCAACCTATGCAGGGAACACCGGTGAGCTGGCGGACAATGGCGGGATCGTGGGCACCCAGGCCCCAGCGTGTAAAAAAATGCTGGTCGGGAATCGGTTGTTTAAACAGTGCCTTCAGCGAAAACGGGATATGAATGCCCCAGGTGCAGCGATGCGCGATGACACAATCCCAGTAACGGCTGGCTGAAAAACGAGGCTGGAGAACCAGCGTCGCGCCTGCCCAAAGCGTGGCAAGATGAGAGTAGCTGAGCGCGTTGGTATGGAACAGAGGCAGGAAAGCATGGCCCACATCGTCCTTGTTGAGACCGCAGACGCGAGCATTGCTGCGCGCGGCATTGACGGCGTTGGCATGCGTCCATACAACGCCCTTGGGGCGAGATGTGGTGCCAGAGGTATACTGCACCGAGTTGTAATCAAAAGGGTCTGAGTCTGCCGGAACAAAATCCGCGGCATCTGCGGATAAATCGCTGAACCTGATCGCGTCCCCCACGACCAAAGCGGGTTCACCTCCGTTGTGGTCAATGCTCGCCACCCAGCGCAGATTTGCGCCGGTCTCGGCGAGAGCGCCAAGGTACGCAGGCTGCGTGATAGCGACTCGCGCGCCGCAGTGATCAATAAAATAACGCAGTTCATCACTGCTGGAGCGGGTATTTGTGGTGACAACAACCGCACCGAGTTGCGCACAGGCGTGCCACACCAGAAGGAACTCCGGGCAATTATCCATATGCAGAAGAACGAAATCGCCCCGCCCGACTCCGCGCTCACGCAAGCCCGCTGCGACCTCTATCGTGCGCTGATAAAACTCGCCATAGGTCAAACTTGTCGGCGGGCCAGCAAACGGAGCCCAGACGATGAAGGGATGGCCTTTCCGTGCAAGCGCTTGCTGTGACAGCAACCATGGGACAGTGCGCTGGTTTACCCCATTCAGTAAGGGAACCGGTTTGATGTTTGATGAACTCACGCTGGCCTTCTCCTCCACAGCAGACTTGACGATACAGCATTTGACACCGCAAGTGAACAGTGTTCATATTAGCACAGGGCGGCAAGCTGAACAGCAATTTTTATGGTGACGTGATGATCAGCGCGAATAAAGGAAGGTGATCATGGTGGAAAACCGTTTGGCGACCGCAAAGCTGCAGACCCTGCTTGAGGCCAGGGTGGGTGCAGCTCCGGGAATTCTCTTGTCGGTACAGGCCCCCTTTATGGATCTGACGTGGTCCGGGTCAGCGGGAGTCTTCTCCCTTGAATCGCAAAGACCGCTTGAGGTTGCACACGCATTCAGAATCGCCAGCATGAGCAAAACCTTTACCGGGCTGCTGGTTGCACAGTTGATGGAACAGCAATTGCTTGCTGTAGATGACTCCATCCTTGACTACCTGCCAACGGACATCACTGCACACATTCGGGTTGCGCCGGGATACAACCCGCGGGACATCACCATTGCCCATCTGCTCCATCACCGCGCCGGTTTCAACGATTTTGCCACGTCCGCAGCTTGGCACAGCGTCATAGCAGCGGACCCGGGGCGCTATCGCTCACCGCAGGAAATCATTGCGTGGGCCTTGCAGCAGGGCGAGGTGATCGGTCCGCCAGGATCGACATACCACTACTCCGACACCGGCTACGTCCTGCTGGGTTTGCTGCTTGAGGCGGTCACCGGATTACCTTACCACCGCCTCTGCCGGGAGCGGATTTTCGATCCGCTGGCAATGGTCGATACCTGGCTTGAGGGCTACGAAACCCCGCGCAAGGAGCTTTCCCATCCCTATGTAGTCATGGAGGGCGCCTATATTGACGCCCTGCAGATACACGGCAGTGTCGACTGGGCAGGCGGCGGCCACGTCGCAACGCTGGCCGATATCCAAAGATTCCTCAGGGGATTGTTCAACGGCGATCTGTTTACCAGAGAGGAAACCCTGAACCGGATGCTGGCGGGCTCCCCCGCGGGGCATGGATTTATCTATGGCATGGGCGTCGGCCGCAAGAAACTCGCCGGCAAGACGCTGTGGGGGCACCTGGGACACTGGGGCTCCTTCATGTATTACTGCCCGGAAGAACGGCTGTCACTCTGCGGCACCCTCAACTACGACCAGGCCGACCACAACGGCTTCATAGAGCAGATAATTGCTTGCCTCTTCGCTGAAACATCAGCCCAGTAAGGCTGCAGCCCACTGCCGGCTGAGATCAATCCACAGGTCGTTGCCGCCCGCGCTATTGATCAGACAGGCAAAACCGGCCTTTCTTTCGGGCACCACCATAAATACCGAGCGCCATCCGGGGTTCCCCCCGGTATGCTGCACTACCTTGAGGCCCTGGAATTCCATAATAAAGTGACCCAGGCCGACATGGATATCCATGTCGTCCAGGCGTTCGGCATAAGCCTCTGGGTGGTGCATTGCGGCAATGGACGCGGAGCGCAACACACCCCGCCCGGGCGGCTGTCCAGCGGGCCCCTCAATTTCGGCGCAGGCAAACGCCGCGAGATCGCCGATCGTTGCGTACAGGCCACCTGCCGCCTTGCCGTTGGTGCGATAAAGCGTTATCGGCTCGAGCGTGTCACGGTAGGGTACCGCGACGCGGCTTGACTGATTTGCTTGCAGCTCAAATGTGGAGTCGCGCATCCCAAGCGGATCGAGAACCTCAGCCCGCATGAAGTCAGTAAAACTCTGGCCGCTTATGTCTTCAATCAGCAACTCAAGAATCGTGAAGCCGCCACCCGAGTAACAGAAGCCAGTACCGGGCTGCTCCATGACATGGACCGGCTGGTTGTAGGCAGCCGGGTCAAGATTCCACGCCCGTGCATAGCGTTCCTGCTCCAGGTCCAGGGCAGGCGTCGTGCCATTCAATATATCCAGCACCGTATACCAATGCTGATCATAGGGGCTTCCGCTGCAGCCAGACAGTGACACACCCGCACAATGGGTTAATAGCAGGCGAGGCGTTACCCGGGCCGTATCATACTTGCTCGAAGGCAAGTGCCAGCGTATCAGATAGGGATCCACCGGCTTATCAAGATCCAGCTGCTCGCGCTCAACCAGCTTCATGATGCCCCATGCCGCGACCGACTTCGATATGGATGCCACCTGGAAGAGCGTGTCATCGGTCAGCGGAAGGCCTTTGGCAACATCGGCGTAACCGTAGTGTCGCGCAGCAACCAGGGCACCGTTCTCTATCAATGCGACACTCGCACCTGGCAAACGCAGTTCTGTCAGTTTGTCGGGAACACAGGAATCCAGCTGTTCAATAAAGCTCACGAAAACTCCTCTTCGGCCAGCGCCTGACTTACCGTTTCATAAAGACCCATGGAAATATCGGCTTTCAGAATGCTTGCCAGCGCCTCTTTCATCAGCTGCCTGCGGTGACCGTCAAAACGACGCCACTGCAATATCTGGGGCATCAACCAATACGTGCTGCCCGGCTTGATGCTATCGATCAGAACAAGCCGCTCGGCCAACAGCTGATAGCCCTTGCCGGATGGATGGTTAAATGCGACCCGGTTCTGACGGAAAAAAGCGCCATAGAAAGCCATGGCGCGTGGCACATTCATGATATCCATCGCAGAATGCTGTTCGAGCAGCAGAAAATCATCAAGCGCAGCGGATCTTTGTGACAGCGCCTGCACGTTGAACCACTTGTCTATGACGGACGGCTTGTGCTGCCAACGCTGGTAAAAAACCTGCAATCCCTCACTGCGCTCATCACAATCCAGGTGACAGAGCATGGCGAGAGCGGATAGCTGATCGGTCATATTATCGGCCTGTCGCACCTGCGCCAGGCACAACTCGCGCGCTTCGACGTCGCCTGTTGCCAGCAATGCCTCCAGGCAGCGGTTGCGTAGACTGCGCTGCGCAACTTGCAGCGGTTCGTAGCAACTTTTTGCCGCAGGCGACAATTGCCGATAGCGTTGCAGAAGAAGATCGCGGTTGCGCCGGGCCAATACCGAGCGCAGAACATCACGAGCCGCCATATGGCCGTCCAGATCGATGTGCGGCAGGCCTTCACTCAAGGCCGGCTCATCCGGGAGCGACAACAGTTCGGCTACCAGAGCGGGATCAGTGCTATCGTCCTCAAGCTGCCTGCTCCAGCTGTCGATAAAATCTGCCTCTACAACGAGCGGGCGCCCTGCATGCCAGTCTGCGGCAAGCTCGCGAATAAGACGAGTAGCCAGCGTCTGCCCAGCCTGCCAGCGATTGAAGGGGTCTTCATCGTGCTCGGCAAGCAGCATCAGCTCGGAAGAGTCCAGATCAACCTGCAGCGACACCGGGGCCGAAAAACCCCGCAGCAACGATGGCAGCGGTTTTTTGCCGAGGCCGTGGAACGTAAAGCGCTGCCGATTTTCGCGCAACTCCAGCAAGTAGCTGCCATCCACCTGGACAGCATCATCACTCGCGGGGGTCAGAGCCTCACCCTCCGGGCCGACGAACCCAGCGACAATGGGTATATGCAAGGGGTAGTTACCGGCATCAGCGGGGCTTGCCGGACGCTGCTCCAGCGTGAGTACATAGCGCCCACTTGCCGAATCATACTCACCCTGTGCATGAATGATTGGGCGACCCACCTGCCGGTACCAGCGCGAGAACTGGCTGAGATCACGACCACTGTAATCAGCCACCGCGCTGAGAAAATCTTCGGTGGTCACCGCCTGTTGATCGTGCCTGGAAAGATAGAATCTTATTGCCTCACGGAAGGCTTCAGCACCGAGCAAACACGACATCATGCGGATGACTTCAGCGCCCTTTTCATAGACCGTCGCCGTATAAAAATTGCGAATTTGGAAATACTGTACAGGCTTGATTGGATGAGCAGCCGGACTTTCATCCTCCGGGAACTGATTGCGCTGCAGTGTCTTCACAAACTCAATACGCTTGACCGCCGGCGACGACATGTCCCGGGAAAAGCACTGGTCTCGAAACCGGGTCAGCCCTTCCTTGAGGCTAAGTTGAAACCAGTCTCTACAGGTAACGCGATTGCCGGTCCAGTTATGGAAAACTTCATGTGCCAGTATTCTTTCGACCACAGCATAATCTGCATCTGTCGATATGTCCTGATCGACACAGATTCCATCCGCGCTGAAAATATTGAGGCCCTTGTTCTCCATCGCCCCGCCATAGCCGGTCAGGGCAACGACGTTGTAGACCTCAAGATCGTACTCCAAACCGTATTGTTCTTCTTCCCAGCGCAACGCCCGCTGCAAGGCGCCCATGGCAAACTCACATTCGCCTGCACGCTCGTGATCTGCGAAAATCTGGAGCGTGATCCGCCGCCCACTAGGCGTCACATGCTCAGCAGAAAGGCAGGCGAAGTCACCCGCCACCAGCGCAAAAATGTAACAGGGCTTGCAAATTGGATCCTCCCAGCAGACCCAGTGGCGGCCATCATCGTAACAACCCTTCGCCACCGGCTGACCGTTGCTGAGCATGACGGGGTAGTGCCGCGGATCTCCAACAAGCGTGACCGTGTAGCGTGCGAGGATATCGGGCCGATCTGGAAACCAGGTGATACGCCGAAAACCCTCAGGCTCGCAGTGAGTGGCGAGCTTTGCCCCCAGCAGCATCAGGCCCTCGTCTCGCTGATTGCTGGAGGGGTCAATCACTACCACCGTCTCCAGCCTGAAGGTATCCGCCATTCCTGACAGCCGCAGGATACCGGGACTGTCAAGACAGCGGTGCAATGGAACGTCCACGCCGTCCAGAAGCACAGACTCTGTCAGCAGGTCTTCACCGTTCAGCTCCAGTACGGCATCGACACAACCGTCACGTCGTCGCATGGACAGCGCACAGTAAATACGGGTGCCCTCCCCTCCCAGTTCTACCCGCATGTCCACATGGTCAACCAGAAAAGGATAAGCAGCGTAGTCTTCCAGGCGACAAGGTTCGGAGGCGGCCATTACCTGCTTTCCGTACATCAAAAACTCAGCAGCAATTCAACACCGTAAGTGCGCGGCGCAATCAGCGAGTAGTGGTAGGTCGGAAAGAAAAAATTGGATGCTCCATCCTTGGTGTTGATATTGTCATCATCGGTCAGGTTACGCCCCCACAGTGTCACCGCCCAACGCTCGTCGGCAGCCGCGAGACGCAATCTTGCATTCAGCAGCGACTGACTGTCCGCAGCAAAAAACGGGTCATTCGATGCGCGGGTAAAAAACGCATCCTGCCAGGAGTAATCGAGCCTGAACATGCCGGTCAAGCCAGCATTAAAACGCCATTCGGCTTGCGCTCCCAGATTCGCTGTCCATTCCGGAGCGCGCACCAGGGTATTGCCGCCGTAGTCGGTGAAATCATCCACCACGTATTCGTCGTACCTTGCATCCGCGTAGCCTATCGCCGCATAGATTCGCCAGATTTCGGTAGCCGCAAACTCCACGTCCATCTCGAAGCCGTCACTGGTGGCTTCACCGGCATTCGACTGCACGAACCCAACCCCGGTCAAGAAGGCGCTTTCCTGCTTGTCCTGATAGTCCATGTGAAACAAGGCCGCATTGAGGCGCAGACGATCATCCAGCCAGGCGGATTTTACGCCCAGCTCAATGGAATCAAGAGTCTCCGGTTCAAAGGACAGCGCAGACGCGGTGCTGCTCAGCGAGTTATTGAACCCCCCCGCCTTGTACCCACGGTTGTAGCTCAGATAGACCAGCATGTCGCCGTGCGGACGCCAGCTCAGACTGATCGCAGGAGTCCATTCACCGTCACTGATGCTGTCTGTGATATCCAGCGGCAAGAAGCCGAAGGCTTGCGCCAGCGGGTCGGCTATCTGGATATATTTCAGGTCCTTTTCGTCTCTGGAATAGCGCAGGCCTGCGCTCAAACTCCACTGCTCGGTGAAATCATAGTTAAGATTGGCATAAGCGGCGTAACTCTCGGCGTCGATGGTCGAGATCGCATTGATCCTCACGTCATCAACCGGCAACCCT
>JBLRXF010000091.1:0-9855 GCA_047920875.1 Haliea sp.
CGTGGTCTGCTCGTAGGCATCCGGATAGGTCAGGAACAGCATGTCGTTGAAGGAGTGATCGGTATCCTGCTGGCGCTCAACTGAGGTATCGCGATAGGCAGTAATGGAAGTGAGGCTGTAATCGCTGCCGAGGTCGACGTTGACCGTGGCGGACAGGCCCCAGATTTCTCGCTCTTCCTTGTTGTCGAAGTTGTTGTCGATGGCGAAGCGCCCGGGGGAGGCCGTGTTGGGCACGCTGCCGGACCAGTCGGAGATCGCCGCGCCGAAAAACGAGACGCGCTCGGATTCGAGATAGTCGCCGGCGATATTGACGTCATAGTGCTCGCCACCAAAGGCAAACTGGCCGCGCATGGAGGTGCCGTCGCGCTCATTGTGGCGGGTGCCGGTGGTGACGTTCCTGATATAGCCTTCGCGGTTGTGGTCGACGATGGAGAAGCGGGCCGCGGCGTTGTCGCCCAGAGGCAGGTTGCCGATGGCGGAGACGCGGTAGGAATCGTAGTTGCCCACTTCCCCGGTGACCAGCAGTTCCTGCTCCCGGGAGGGCTTCTTGGTGATCATGTTGATGGCGCCGGCGACGGTGTTCTTGCCGAACAGGGTGCCCTGGGGCCCCCGGGCCACCTCGATACGTTCAAGATCGAGGATATCGACGTTCTGCGCCGGTGACTGACCCATGTAGACGCCGTCGACATAGACCCCGGCGCGAGTGTCAAAGCCAATATTGCGGGTATTGGCGCCAACCCCGCGGATGCGCACCGCGGTGGTGCTGTCATTGCCGCCGGAAATGCTCATGTTGGGAATGAACTCGGCGACCTCGCGCATCTGCCGGACGCCGGTTTTCATGATGGCTTCACTGCTCATGACCGCGATGGAGATGGGTACATCGGTCAGGCTCTCGGTGCGCTTCTGGGCGGTCACAACAACCTCCTCGAGCATGCCGCCGGATCTGTCCTGGGCGGCGGCATTGACGGACAGCACCAGCAGGGCTGCGAGTGTCAGGCGGGATGTGGTCAGTGGTGTTGGCATCGGGTTCCCCTCGTAATCGTTGTAATAATGCGGGCGCGATCATTTTACCTTGGGGAGCCGGCCCTGGCTTGTCTATTCTGGCTGCGTCATTGCTGTCCCTGAGCGAGCCGCTATGATGGTGGCGGGAGATGACGTGTGCAGCCACAGAAGGAGGAACGCCCCCAATGACAGACCCATGGCACAGCCGGGACGGCGCCGAAATACTTGTCGATCTCAACAGCGACCCCCGGGGTTTGTCTGCGCAAGCGGCAGCGGAGCGCTTGCGCGATCACGGCCCCAATACCCTGCCGCAGCCATCGCGGCACGGCCTGCTGATCCGCTTTCTGCTGCATTTTCACAATATCCTGATCTATGTGCTGCTGGCATCCGCCACTGTAACGGCCGCACTCGGCCACTGGGTCGATACCGTAGTAATCCTGGCGGTAGTGGTGCTGAACGCGGTGATCGGGCTGGTGCAGGAGGGCAAGGCCGAGAAGGCCATGGATGCCATTCGCCACATGCTGGCGCCCACGGCCGCGGTGATGCGTGACGGCAAGCGCCAGAGCGTGCCCGGGGAGTCATTGGTGCCCGGTGACATTGTGCTGCTCGAATCCGGCGACAAGGTGCCGGCTGACCTGCGGCTGCTCAAGGCCCACGGTCTCGCCATCCAGGAGGCGATTCTGACCGGGGAATCGGTGCCGGTTGAGAAGGACCTCGAGCGAGTCGCAGCCGCCGCGGTCGTGGGTGATCGAACCTGCATGGCCTTTAGCGGCACCCTGGTGACGGCGGGGCAGGCGCAAGGGGTGGTTGTCGTCACCGGCGCGGACACCGAAATCGGCCGCATCAGCAGCATGCTCACCCAGGTGGAGGTGCTGACCACGCCGCTGGTGCGACAGATGGCGGTATTCTCCCGCTGGCTGACCCTGTTCATTCTGGCCCTCGCGGGTCTGATCCTTGCCTTTGGGCATTTCGTCCAGGGCCAGGACTTCAGCCAGCTGTTCACTGCGGTGGTGGGACTGTCCGTGGCGGCGATTCCAGAGGGGCTGCCGGCGGTGCTGACGGTGACGCTGGCTATCGGGGTGCAGGCCATGGCCCGTCAGCACGCCATCGTGCGCCGCCTGCCGGCGATCGAAACCCTGGGCTCCGTGTCGGTCATCTGCAGCGACAAGACCGGCACTCTGACCCGCAACGAAATGATGGTGGCGGCGGCGAGCCTTGCCGGAACTGATTTTGTGGTGGAGGGCTCCGGGTATGAACCGGCGGGTGAGGTTTACAGCGACGCCGACGGTGCCGATCCGGAACGCCTGCAGACACTTGCGCGGGTAGCGGCGCTCTGCAACGACGCGGCCCTGCACCGGCGTGAGGGCGTCTGGGAGGCGGAAGGAGATCCCATGGAGGCGGCCCTGCTGGCCTTTGCCGGCAAATTGGGCCTCAATCAGGAGGAAACTCACGCCAGCTGGGTGCGCACCGACCTGATCCCCTTCGATACCCGGCACCGGTTCATGGCCACCCTCAATCACGACCATGACCACCACGCCTGCGTACACGTGAAGGGCGCTCCGGAAACCATTTTTGGCTTCTGTCGCGAGCAGCGGGCCCCGGATGGCGCTACAGCTCCCTTCGATCATGCTGCCTGGGATGCCCGGGCGGAGGCACTGGCGAAGCAGGGGCAGCGTGTTCTGGCATTGGCGACGGTAACCGTGGCAGAGGAAAAAAATGCTCTGGACTTTGATGATGTGGAAAGCGGTCTGGTGCTGGAGGGCCTTGTTGGCCTCATAGACCCGCCGCGGCCGGAGGCTATCACCGCCGTGGCGGCCTGCGCCGGCGCCGGCATCAGGGTGAAAATGATTACCGGCGACCACGCCGGCACCGCTGCGGCCATTGGCCGCCAGATAGGCCTGGAAAATGCCGACCAGGTGCTGACCGGCGTCGAAATCGACGAGCTGGATGACACCGAACTGGCCGCCCGGGTGCTGGATACGGATATCTTTGCCCGCACCAGCCCCGAGCACAAACTGCGCCTGGTCAAGGCCTTGCAGGCCCACGGCAAGGTGGTGGCCATGACCGGGGACGGCGTCAACGATGCGCCGGCACTGAAGCGCGCCGACGCCGGTATTGCCATGGGCCTGGGCGGCAGCGAGGCGGCCAAGGAAGCCGCCGACCTGGTGCTGGTCGATGACAACTTCGCTACTATCGTTGCTGCGGTGCGCGCCGGCCGCACGGTCTACGACAACCTGAAGAAGGTCATCGCCTTTCTGCTACCGGTCAACGGCGGTGAATCCCTGAGCCTGCTGCTGGCCATCCTGTTCGGCCTGACCCTGCCGATTACCGCGGCCCAGATCCTCTGGGTGAACATGGTCAGCTCGGTGGCGCTGGCGATGGCGCTGGCCTTCGAGCCCACCGAACCCAACACGCTCAAGCGGCCGCCGCGGGATCCTGCCAGTGCCATCCTGTCCCGCGGCTTGGTGCTGCGCATCGTCCTGGTGTCGCTGCTGTTCTGCGCCGGCGTCTTCGGCCAGTTCTGGCTGGCGCTGTCTCAGGGTGTATCCCTGGAAACCGCCCGCACCATGGCAGTAAACACCCTGGTGGTGATGGAGATTTTCTACCTGTTCAGCGTGCGTTACGCTTACGGTTCCTCCCTCAGCTTGCAAGGGTTGAAGGGAACCCGGGCGGTATGGGTGGCGCTGCTGGTGGTGACGGTATTGCAGCTGGCCTACACCTACCTGCCCTGGCTGGCAATGTGGTTCGAGGCGCAGCCGCTGGGACTGGCGCAGTCAGTGCAGGTGCTCGCCGTGGGCGTGGCCATGCTGCTGCTGATGGAGGCGGGCAAGGCGGTGCAGGCAAGGCTGACTGCATCAGGGTAGATGTGCTTCATCGTTTTCCGGGAGTCAACCATGAACAAAGACACCTTGCTGCGACTGCCCTCCGAGGAGGAGGTCAATGTTTTCTGGGAGGATGGCGTCGTCTGTCTGCGCGGCATCTTGCACCCTGACTTCGTGTTGGCGATGGCCCCTGCGGTCGACCGTCTGGTGCGGGAATCCATCGGCGGCACCATGTATGACATGTCTGCGATGGGGGCTGAGATCGCCAGCACGGGCGGCACTGTGCTTACCGGCGGACGCGGGGGACATGGCCGCTTCGTCTCCGGCACCGACCACTGGCGCGTCGACCCGGACTGCCGCGCATTTGCCCTGAACCCGTCCATCGGCGCGATCGTCGGACAGCTGTTGCGTTCGCGCAAGATCAATATGTGGGAGGACAGTGTGCTGGTGAAGGAGCCGGATACCGCCGAGCGCACCGCCTGGCACCAGGACCTGTCCTATTTTCACGTCAGCGGCGAACAGGTCTGCACGACCTGGATTCCGCTCGATGTCGCCGATGCGGAGACGGGAGCGATGAGCTTCGCCCGCGGCTCCCACCGCTGGCAGGGGCAGTACCGGCCCAACTGGTTCGTCTCCAACCTGCCGATGCCGGGCACCGAGGGCGAGGTGATTCCGGATATCGAGGCGCTGGCAGCGGCGGGGGAAGTGGAGCTGGTGCAGTTTGATCTCGGGCCCGGCGACATGACGGTGCATCACGCCCGCACCCTGCACGCCGCAGGCGGCAACCTGAGTGCCACCCGCCGGCGCCGGGCCATCAGCCTGCGCTACTGCGGTGACGATGTGGTCTACCACTTCCGCCCTGGGGCGCCGCGCAAGCCCCACCATGAATTCGTTGGCGAGGGCGATGGCCTGGACGGTCCGGACTGCCCCGTTGTCTGGCGCGCTTGACAGCCTCGCTGCAGGTTTCAGAGCTGGTAGCGTAATTTGACCCAGCCCTGCCGTCCCGGCTCGTTCACCCGGATGGCCTCGGGATTGAACGGGTCGGCGTTACCCGCATTGACGTGATAGGCGTAGGCGCGGTCGAACAGGTTTTCAATGCCGGCCTCCAGAATGAGGCTGACGCTCAAGTTCCAGTGTCCGTACAGGTGTAACACACCGAAACCCGGGGTTGGGGCATCCACGTCTACCGCCGGGTTGAAGTTGCTCTGGCTGGCCGAGGCTACCCATTCGGCTCCCAGCGCCCAGTTGCCGCGCTGGTAGTCCAGGTTCAGGCGCGCTTCCAGCGGGGCGATCTGGGCCAGGTCGCCATTGTCGCCGTGACCACGTGTCCAGGCCAGGCCCAGCCTGGCGCGCAGCTGCTCGCTGAGTGTCAGGCTGGCGTCGACCTCGCTGCCAAACAGGGTGGCGTCACTGTTGCGGTACAGATCCGCGCTGCCCTCCTCGAAGCGTTCGATATAGTCATCCACGTCATCCACGAACAGGGTGGCACTCCACTCCAGGCGACCGTGGTCGCGCATCAGGGTCAGGTCCAGCTGCTGGTGGATTTCGGGATCCAGTTCCGGATTGCCCACCCAGAAGACGCCGCCGGCGCTGCGGGCGATCCACTGTTCCGAGCTGTCTGGGGCGCGCACCGAGCGGCTCAGGTTGACGCTGAACAGGGTGTCGGGGTCGATTTGTCGATCCCAGCCGACGACGGCGCTGATGCCCCGATGATCGCGGCGGGTGTCGGCCGTGTTATAGAACTGTTGATAAAGGCGCACTGGTGTGGCACTGCCCATCATGCCGGCGCTCAGGTTGGCATCCTCGGCCCGTGACTGGTGCTCATCCAGGCGCAGTCCCAGGCGCAGCGTATCCCGCGCATTGAGGCGCTGATCCAGTTCCGCAAACAGGCCGGCCTGCCGCTGCTGCGCATCGGGCCACATGCGCGCCATCAGCATGTCGTAGCTGCCGTCCTTGCTCAGATCCATGAACAGGTCCGCGTTGCGGTCGTTGGCGCGGTAGTCGACGCCAGCGCGCAATTCGCTGGCTCCTGTGAGTACCGTGGCCAGCAGGCGTCCACCCCAGGTGGTTGAGGAGGAGGGCGCCGCCATGCCGTTGGGCTGGGAGTTGCGCTGGCGCACGCTGTAGTTGTCCATCAGGTGGTCCACATCGCTGTGGTACACGCTCAGCTCCATCTCATCGGCGATTCCTAAGCCCTGCTTGACCAGTTTCAGGCTGGTACTGGCGGATTCGGCAAACACCGCGTCCATGCCATTACCCGCGTACCAGATATCGTCCTCATCCGCGCGCTCATGGCTCAGTTCCAGCCAGGTGTCAGGTGTCAGATCAATGCCAGCGACCAGGCCCAGGGTCCGGGAGTCAAACGCAGAGGCGACCCTGTCCCCATTGCCGTCCCGGTAGTTGTCCGAGCTCTTGCTGGCACCGAACAGGCGCACGTAGCCGCGTTCGTTGCCCGCCGCGACGTCCGCCGCCAGGCTACTCAGCTCCGAGTTGCCGGTATAGCCCGTGGTGACCGAGCCTGCCAGGCCGCTGTCATTCAGCTCCGGGCGCAGATGTTCGAACAGGAGGGTACCGCCGCTGCCGCCGGCGCCGTAAATCACCGAGCGATGGCCCTTGATGACGGAGACGGAGTCGAAGCTCTCGACGCCGACATAGGTGCTGGGTGGGTCCATGCGTCCCGGGCAGGCGCCGTAGCTGAAGGCGCCGTTGGCGATCACGTTCAGATTCGCCTGGCTCTGGCCGCGGATGATGGGGTCGAAGCCCCGGCCGCCCCGGCGCAGGGCGGTCATGCCGGTTACCGAGCGCAGCAGTTCGCCGGCATCGTGGGTGGGGCGGGTGATCGGCGCCTCGCTGAGCAGTTGCCCCGGATCGGGCTGGGCGCGGGCTGTAACCTCTACCAGCTCGATGGCAAGATCATGGCCCTTGCTCAGGGGGCTGGTCAGGGCAAGGACTGCCGCGGCTACGGCTCCTGCCAACAGGTTCGATCGCTCCACAGTGCTGCTTCCTTCCTCTACCGACAGGCCGCGCATTATAAGGAGCCCGGGTCGAGTCGGGATGTGACAAATTGGCGCACCTCTCACCCAAATGAGGGAGGACAGTGCTCCCATCAGCAGGCACTATGGGGCGATGATAACAATGGAGTAGCTGCTCATGGTGCTGCCTCTTGCGCCCACCCTGTCACCCATCACCGAAAGCAGCGCAAGGATTGCGGGCTATCTGTCGGAGCTCAATACTGCCGCCCTGATCATGTCCATTGTGCACATGACGGGTGACACCGCGATTCTCCAACAGTTGCCGAGTCCGCGGACCCTGGACGTGGTTGCTGCCGGCGCCGAGGCGGGTGAGGAATTACTGGAAGGCGGCTACACCGCTGCCCAGGTGAATGAGGTGCGTGAGCGCGCGCTGGCAGCCATTGCGGCATGGCAGTCCGGTAATGGAGAGCTGCCGCCCCTGACCCCGGCCATCATGGAGGCGCTGTACCGCTTCATGTGCGGTCCCGACGTGGATGCGGAGTACCTGGAATTCATCAACGAGGAAGTGGCGCTGGACGGCATCGATCGCCGCGGCCTGCAGCTGCGGGATCCGGCGCTGCAGGCCCGCGCTGCGGCCTTTCCGGTGGTAATTATTGGCGCCGGCATGGGTGGCGTTCTGGCGGGCATACGTCTCGGTGAAGCCGGTATTCCCTATACGATTATCGAGAAGAATCCGGGGGTTGGCGGCACTTGGTACGAGAACCGCTACCCCGGCTGCCGGGTCGACGTGCCCGGCCACAGCTACAGCTATTCCTTTGCCCCCAACCACGGCTGGAGCAGCCACTTTCCTCTCGCCGACGAAATTCGCGCCTACTTCGACAGCTGCGCCGAGCGCTTTGGCGTGAGGCAGCATATCCGCTTCGAGACCGAGGTCGTGGCCGCCGAATTCAGGGATGCCAGCGGCGACTGGGAAGTGCGTGTGAGGGACGCGGACGGCAACGAGGACGCGCTGCGAGCGCGGGCCGTTATCAGCGCTGTGGGCCAGCTGAATCGGCCGAAAATGCCGGCCATTGCCGGTCTGGAGCAGTTTCAGGGGCCGCTGGTGCATTCGGGTGCCTGGCCGCGGGGCCTCGACCTTGCGGGCAAGCGGGTGGCGGTGATTGGCTCTGGTGCCAGCGCCTTCCAGATTATCCCGGAACTGGCGCAGTCGGCGCAGCAGCTTATCGCGTTCCAGCGCTCGCCGGTGTGGATGTTTCCCAACCCGGCATACCATTCCCCCGTGGGCGAGGGCCAGCGCTGGGCGCTGGAGAAGCTGCCTTACTATTCCAAGTGGTACCGGTTCTGGCTGTTTTTTACCTCTGTTGAGGGCGTTTACGACAAGACCCTGGTGGACCCTGGCTGGCACAGCACCTGCTCCGTGAGTGAGGCCAACGACGGCATGCGCGAGGCCCTGACCGCGTGGATCGAATCCCAGATCAGTGACCCGGAGCTGCTGGCCAAGGTGCTGCCCACCTATCCTCCCTTCGGCAAGCGGATCCTGCAGGACAACGGTACCTATCTGGCTGCCCTGCAGAAGGACAATGTCGAGGTGGTGACCGAGGGAATCACGGCGGTGAATGCCCGCGGCCTGATCACCGCCGACGGCGTCCATCACGAGGTCGACGCCATCGTCTGCGCCACCGGCTTTCACGCCGACCGCTTCCTGTTTCCCATGCACATCACTGGCCGCGGCGGGGTCAGCCTCAATGAACAGTGGTCGGGCACCAATGGTCGTGCCTACCTCGGCATCACGGTGCCGAATTTCCCCAACCTGTTCTGCATCTACGGGCCCAATACCAACCTGGTGGTAGCGGGCAGTATCGCCCACAACGCCGAGTCCCAGGTGCACTACATCCTGGAGTGCATCGGCCTGCTGTTGCAGCGCAAGCAGCGCACACTTGAGTGTCGGCAGGAGGTGCATGACGATTACAATGCCAGGGTCGATGCGGTGAACGCCGCTACGGCCTGGGGTTCACCCCTGGTCGACAACTGGTACAAGAACGAGGCCGGAAGGGTCACTGCCAATCTCCCGTTCCGGATTATCGAGTACTGGAAAATGACCCACCGTGTCGAGCCGGAGGATTTTCTGATTCACTGAGGCCGACGGCGCGCACCCTGCCATGCGGCCGCGGTAACTGTCACAATAAACAAAAACAGGGAAGGAGAACCAAGGCATGCATCTGGGCTTCAGTTTCATGAACACACCTCACGACCCGGACCCGCGAGACCTGGCCCGGGGGCTGGAAGAACGCGGCTTCGAATCCCTCTGGACCGGCGAGCACAGCCATATTCCGGTCTCCCGCAAAACTCCGTATCCGGCCGGCGACGAGCTGCCGGAAGCTTACAAGCTGATGGGCGATCCCTACCTCACCCTGATGGCCGCGGCCGCGGTGACCACCACCCTGAAACTGGGCACCGGTATCGCCCTGCTGATGGAGCGGGAGCTGTTTTCCCAGGCCAAGACCATCGCCAGTCTCGACCGCCTGAGCGGCGGCCGCCTGATGATCGGCACCGGGGTGGGCTGGAACGAAGAGGAATTCGTCAACTGTACCCGCCAGCCTTGGGACAAGCGCTACGGGGTAATGCGCGAGACGGTCGCCGCCACCCGCGCCCTGTGGCGGGATGACGAGGCTGAATACCACGGCGAGTACATCGACTTCGACCCGGTCTGGTGCAACCCGAAGCCCGCCCAGGCCGGCGGGCCGCCGGTCATCTTTGGCGCCATAGGGCCGCTCGGTGTCAAACACGCGGCCCAGTGGGCCGACGGCTGGATGCCGGTGGATGTGGCCATGGGCGACGTTGCTACCTCAATCACGGCCTTCCGCGAGCAGGTTGCCGGCAACGGCCGCGACCCGGCCGCGGTACCGATTACCCTGCAGACCCTCATAACCCCGGATCTGGACACCCTGAAGCGCTATCGCGATATGGGCATTGAGCGGGTTGTTATCGGTGTCGCGGTGGACATGTGGGACCAGCCCGAGAAAATCATGCCGATGATCGACCGGTTTGCGGAGCTGATT
>JBLRXF010000092.1:0-9805 GCA_047920875.1 Haliea sp.
CCGCCAGCACCACCTGCTCGAATTGCGGCCCGCGCGCGATGAGGCGCCCGTCGGCGCCGATCAACGCGGAGATGCCGTTGGTGGTGGCGCGCAGTGGCAGCAGGGTCAACTGCATACCCTGTCCCACCAGCAGCAGAGCGGTGGAGAGCAGCAGTGAGGTGAGTGTCAGCAAGGTTCTCATGGAATGCCCGGGGCCGGCGGCAAAAACGGGTTCACCACGAAGGTTACACGCTTTGGCCGGGTCTACAAGCCGCGAAGTGCATAAAAAAAAGCCCGGCAAGGCCGGGCGAAGAAAGCTGAGTTCCCTGGGGGGGGTTAGTTCAGGAACTCAGCTCGGGTGCTCGGATCCGCCTTGAAGGCACCGCCCAGTGACGTGGTGCGAGTGCGGGAGTTGCTGTCCATCACGCCTCGTGACTTGACGCAATAGTGCACGGCATCGATGGTGACGGCTACGTCATCGGTTTCCAGCAGGGTCTGCAGCGCCACCAGGATCTGCTGGGTCAGCCGTTCCTGAACCTGCGGCCGCTGGGCAAAGAAGCGGACGATACGATTGATCTTGGACAGACCGATGACTTTCTCTTTGGGGATGTAAGCCACACGGGCCCGGCCGTCGATGGTCACAAAGTGGTGTTCGCAGGTGCTCACGACATCAATGTCATCTACCTGTACCATCTCCTCGACCTGCATCTTGTTGGCGATCACCGAAATCTTCGGGAACTGGCTATAATCGAGACCGGAAAAAATCTCGTCGACATACATCTTGGCAATGCGGTGAGGGGTCTCGCAGAGACTGTCGTCGTTCAGGTCAAGGCCGAGGGTGCGTGTGATGTCAGTGAATGCCTGGGCGATGCGGCGGTATTTCTCGTCGCGCGAAAGCCCGTTGTAAACCATGGGTGTCTCCAGGCCGCGCTCCACCAGGGCTTTGCGCACAAGGGATGCTTCGGATGATATCTTTGTGGGAAAAGCTATATTTCCAGCCAGGGCGGTTTCCATGTCACATCTCCGATGAGTTTGGTGTACTTACGGGCCTGAGTCAGCGCTGGATTCCCTCGTCGGATGTCTGGACGGGAACTTGCCCAGGTATTAATGGACAGAATATGGACGGACTGCGGCTTGTGCGATAAGCCCTCCGTCGGGAGAGACGTGATGGTACGCGAGTGGTTGCTCGATAGTCGGGTGTTGCCGGTCATCACTCCGGGTGAGGTGGCCAGCACAGTGCAGCTGTGTCTGACCTTGGCCGCAGCGGGCATGAGAACCGTGGAACTCACCCTGCGTTCGCCCACGGCCCTGGACGCGATGCGCGCCTTGGCCGCGGAAGTACCGCAACTGCGGGTTGCCGCGGGCACAGTGCTGACCCCACAACAGCTGGAGCTGGTGCAGCGTGCTGGAGCGCTGTTCGCTGTCAGTCCTGGCGCGACGCCGGCGCTGTATCAGGCTGCCCGGGCTGCGGCCATGCCGCTGTTGCCGGGGGTGGCCACGGCCTCCGAGGTCATGGCCGGTCTGGAACAGGGGCTGGAGTGTTTCAAACTGTTTCCGGCCACGGCGATTGGCGGCGAGACTCTGCTCAAGGCTCTCGCAGCGCCGTTTCCCGGGGTGCAGTTCTGCCCGACAGGCGGCCTTGGGGTCGACAATTTCCGGCGTTTTCTGGCGCTGCCGAATGTTATCTGCTGTGGTGGATCGTGGATGGTCGCCGCGGACCTGGTGGCCTCTGGCGACTGGGAGACCATAGCCGCCCTGGCGTCCGAGGCAATGGTGGAGTAGCCAGCAGCCCGGGAACGTGGGCAGAGTGATCACTGAATCAAGGAGCGAGACGATGGCAAAGCAGCAACCCCTGAGGGTGGGTATCATGGGCTTCGGCCAGATCGGCCGGCAGCTCTACGAACTCGCGTCCCGCAGCGAGGATATCGAGGTGGTGGCGATTGCCGATATCGGGCAGCCGGACATCCTGCACTATCTGCTGTGCTCGGAGGTGAAAGAGCCTGCGCGGCATCGCCTGGAGGGCAACTTCCTGGTCAACCCGCGGTTTCGTGCCAGGCTGATGCGCACGGATACGCCGGCGGAGATGCCGTGGGATATTTTTGCCGTGGATATCGTTATCGACGCCACCGGCAAATTCCGTGAGCGTCAGGCTATGCAGGCGCATCTGGATAATGGCGCACGGCGGGTGCTGCTGCGCACGCTGCCCGTCGACCACATCGATCGCATCGTCATCCCGGGAATCAACGGCCAGGCCGCTCAACGTCAGGACAGGATGCTTTCCGCGGGCTCGGCGACCACCACGGCGCTGTGCCTGCTCCTGCACGCGCTGTCACGGGATTTTGTGATTGAGTGTGGCAGCATGACCAGCATTCATTCCTACACTTCGGATCAGGTCCTCCAGGATTATGCGGGCAGCGACTTCCGCCGCAGCCGCTCTGCCGCGGAAAATATCATTCCCAACACCCACGAAGCCGCTGACTGGTTGGTTCATGTGCTCCCTGCTTTCGCAGGCAAGATCATCACCGCGGCGCTCAATGTGCCCATCCACCAGGGGTGCCTGCTGGACGTGAATCTGGTGCTGGCTGACAGCGCGGTGACGGCAGCGGACATCAATGCGGCGATGCGCCAGCATGCGCCGTCGTATCCCGGGATTGTTGATATTGTCGAGGATCCGATTGTGTCGTCGGATGTGATCGGCAACCCGCATTCGCTGCTGTTTGACACCAGGGGCACAATCAAGGCCGGTGCCAACACCATCAAGACACTGGGCTGGTACGAAACGCTGGGGCATGCCGGACGCCTGCTCGACGTCGCCCGCATCTATGGCGCGCTGGACCAGCAAGGGGAGGTCGCACAATGAGAGTTGCCATCAATGGTTTTGGCCGTATCGGTCGTTCGGTGTTCCGGATTCTTGAGGACACCCCCGGTATCGACGTCGTGGTGATCAATGATCTGTTTGATTTTGAGGCCCTGCGCTACCTGCTCAACTACGACACGGTGATGGGGCCCTTCGGCAAGGCGCTTAGCCTCGAGGGCGACGAGTTCGTCACGCCCAAGGGGCGCTGCAAGCTGATCAGCGTGCGCGACCCCGCAGCCCTGCCCTGGGCCGAGATGGGCATCGATGCGGTCGTTGAGGCAACCGGCGCCTTCCGCAAACGCGCCCAGCTGGAGCAGCATCTGCAGGCCGGCGCCAAGCGCGTCGTGCTGACCGTTCCCGCGGCGGACACGATTGATTACACCATCGTGCTGGGTGTCAACGATGCGGGTCTGCAGCCTGGGCACCGGATCATTTCCAACGCCAGCTGTACCACCAACTGTCTGGCGCCCATGGCCAGCGTGCTGGACGCGGCCTTCGGGATTGAGGAGGGCGTGATCAACACGGTACACGCCTACACCAATGATCAGCGTCTGGCCGATGTGCCGCACTCGGACTGGCGTCGCAGCCGCGCCGCCGCCGAGAACACCATTCCCACCTCCACTGGCGCTGCCAGGGCGGTAGGTGAAGTACTGCCGCAGTTGCAGGGGCGTCTGCACGGGATAGCATCCCGGGTGCCGGTACCGGATGGCTCGGTGGTCGACCTGTTCGTGACGCTGTCGCAGTCGGTCACCGTGGAGGCAGTGCATGAGGCGGTTCGAGCGGCGGCCGCGACGCCAGCATTGCAGGGGATTCTCGAGTATTGCGACCGGCCCCTGGTATCCACCGATATCATTGGCAATGCCCATTCATCAATTTATGACGCCGGCTTCACGGCGGTGGTCAATCAGCGCTATCTGCGTGTGCTGAACTGGTACGACAACGAGTGGGGCTATTCGGCCCGGGTGTGTGATCTGCTGCACAGGCTGCGTCAGCTGTGAGCGGCGATGCATCACAGGAGTCGGGGCAGCGGTCCGACTACAGCCAGCTGCGCAGCGACGTCAGCTTTCTTGGCCACCTGCTCGGTGACACCATTTCGGCGGCCAATGGCACCGAGTTTCTGGCCCTGGTAGAAAAGATCAGACGCCTGTCCAAGTCCGCCCGCGGTGGTGATGAGCCCGGTAGCGACGGCAGCGTCCACGAGGAGCTGCTGACGGTGCTGCGCTCCCTCGACAACGAACAGCTGGTGCCGGTGGCGCGGGCCTTCAGCCAGTTCCTCAATCTGGCCAATATCGCCGACCAGCACCACACCGTGTCGCGGCAGATGGAACCCCTGTTCTCCGCCTCGCGCACCCTCAGCGACAGCTTTGCTGCCCTGCGGCAAGAGGGAGTTGCCGCCGAGGCGATTGTGGCAGCCGTCGATCAGCTCAGTATCGAGCTTGTGCTCACGGCGCATCCCACCGAAATCATGCGGCGCACCCTGATTCACAAGCACACTGAAATCGGCCGTTGCCTGTCGCAGCTGGAGCTTGCGGGCCTGACATCGCGCGAGCAGGAGCAGCTGCAGACCCGGCTGCGGGAGCTGATCGCGCAGATCTGGTACGGCGACGACTTTCGCAGCGAACGACCGTCGCCGGTTGATGAAGCCAAGTGGGGGTTTGCGGTTGTTGAGGACTCCCTGTGGCGCGCGGTACCGGAATTCCTGCGCCGGCTTGATGCCGCGCTCCATGCATGCTGTGGCGCGAGGCTGCCGCTGGAGGCCGCCCCAGTCAGCTTTGGCTCCTGGATGGGCAGTGATCGAGACGGCAATCCCAACGTCACTGCGGTGGTCACCGAGGAAGTCCTGTGGCTCAGCCGCTGGCAGGCTACCGAACTGTACCTCCGGGAGGTCACGCGGCTGGTCGAGGAACTGTCCATGACCGTGTGCAGCGATGCGCTGGCGAGCGCAGCGGCCGGCTCACACGAGCCCTATCGCAGCGTGCTGCGGGGGCTGCGGGATCGCCTGAAAAGTGATCTACAGTTCATTGAACTGGCGCTGGAGGGAGCGCCCGGGAGCCGCAGCGCAGGCTCGACGGAACACGCGCTGCTGTCGCAGGCGGATCTGTGGCAGCCGCTGGAGCTGTGCTATCAGTCGTTGCAGGGCTGCGGCATGGCGGTGGTCGCGGACGGCGCGCTGCTGGATCTGCTGCGCCGGGTGCGCTGTTTCGGCGTGCACCTGGTGCGCCACGATGTGCGTCAGGACAGCGCCCGTCACACCGAGGCCCTGTCCGAGCTGACCACCTGGCTGGGCATCGGCGATTATGCGGAGTGGGACGAGCCCTCCCGCTGCGCCTTCCTGCGCCAGGAGCTGGCCAGCCGCCGGCCGCTGATTTCGCCGCGCTGGGCGCCGACGCCTGATGTGGCCGAGGTGCTGGCCACTTTCGCGGTGATCGCCCGTCAACCCCGGGAAGCCTTGGGCGCCTATGTCATCTCCATGGCGCGTCAGGCGTCGGATGTGCTGGCCGTACACCTTCTGCTGCGCGAAGCCGGTTGTTCCTTCGATCTGCCGGTGGCGCCCCTGTTTGAAACTCTGGACGACCTGTCGCGCGCGCGCGAGGTGGTGGCTTCGCTGCTTGCAGACCCCTGGTATCGGGGGCATGTCCAGGGCCAGATGATGGTCATGATTGGCTATTCTGACTCGGCCAAGGATGCCGGCGTCATGGCGGCGGCCTGGGCTCAGTATAGAGCCCAGGAAGAGCTGCTTAGCGTCTGTCGGGAACACAAGGTCGAATTGACCCTGTTCCACGGTCGCGGCGGCACCATTGGGCGTGGGGGCGCACCGGCCCAGGCAGCGCTGCTGTCGCAGCCGCCCGGATCGTTGCGGCAGGGGCTGCGAGTGACCGAGCAGGGTGAAATGATCCGGGCCAAACTGGGCTGGACGTCACTGGCGGTCAAGACCCTCGCGCTCTATACCAGCGCCATCTGTCGTGCCAATCTGCAGACGCCGCCTGCACCGCGGCAAGCCTGGCGGGACCTGATGGAATCCCTGGCGGCGGATTCTTGCGCTGTCTACCGGCAGATGATCCGGGACGAGCCCGATTTCATCGACTACTTCCGCCACGCCACGCCGGAGCAGGAGCTGGCGGGATTGCCCCTGGGCTCACGTCCGGCACGGCGTCGCGGTGGCGGTGGGATTGAAAGCCTGCGCGCCATCCCCTGGATCTTTGCCTGGTCCCAGAACCGATTGATGCTTCCCGCCTGGCTGGGCGCAGGCGCCGCCCTGCAGCGGGCGCTGGATGCGGGGCAGGCGGAACTGCTGCGAGACATGGCCGCCGACTGGCCCTTCTTCGCCACGCGGCTGTCAATGCTGGAGATGGTCTATGCCAAGGCCGACAGCGGACTGTCAGCGCACTACGACGCCTGCCTGGTGCCGGCGTCCCTGCAGCATCTGGGCAAACGTCTGCGCGCCGGGTTGCAGCAGGATATTGCCACGATCCTTGAGATCCTCGGCAGCAACACCTTGCTGGCGGATTCCCCCTGGATTCGCGAGTCCATCCAGCTGCGCAACATCTATACCGATCCGCTGAACGTGTTGCAGGCAGAGCTGCTGCAGCGCCAGCGACAGCAGGCCCAGCCGGTGCTGGCGCAGGCGATCATGGTCACCATTGCCGGCATCGCCGCCGGCATGCGCAACACCGGATGATTGGCCTATTGGGTTGCTCTTGCTTTCCGCCATTGCCGGGTTAATATTCGCTCCTTCTTGATAGTGGTCGGGTGAGGTAGTGTATGAAAATTGTTTCGCTGGTAATGGCGCTGCTGTTCACGCTGATGACGTCGGTGCTCGCAGTTGCCGCTGATGATGCGGACTTCGAGGCCGCACTGAACGCGTTCCGGGGCGCCGGCGAGAGCGGCGTCTATTTTGACGGCGCCTACGGTTATGCCCTGTTCCCTGCGATTGCCAAGGGCGGTATTGGCGTTGGCGGTGCACGGGGCAAGGGGCGGGTGTATCAGCAGGGCAAGCACATCGGTGACTCCACCATGACCCAGTTGACGATGGGCTTGCAGTTGGGCGGGCAGGCCTTCAGTCAGATTATCTTTTTCGAGAACGAAGCCGCACTGGATCAGTTTATCGCCGGCAATTTCGAGTTTGGTGCACAGGCAACGGCTGTGGCCATTACCGCTGGCGTCTCGGCTGAGGTCAACACCGGTGGTGGTGCTGCCGCGGGCATCAGCGGCGGCCGTAACGACGCCACTACGGTGCATGCTGGCTACCGCAAGGGGATGGCGGTGTTCACGATAGTCCGCGGCGGGCTGATGTATGAAGCGACCCTCGGAGGCCAGAAGTTCAACTACAGCCCCCTCTAGCCAGTAGCTGATCCGCTGGCCAGGGCGCTGGCTTCTGCCAGCGCCTCGGCGCTTGTTGCGCCCACCAGGATGACATGCCAACGGCGCGGCCCGTGGGCTCCCATCACCAGCTGCGCCTCCACGTCGGCGGTACTTGATGGCCCGGCGGTAAAGGTGATGCCGCGAGGCCAGGTGCCTGCGGGCAGCTCCTGACGAATGCGCTGCCACGCATGCTCCAGCGTGGCGACCACATCCTCGCGGTTGACCAACACCAGGTGATCCTCAGGTAACAGATTGTTGCGCCCGGGATTGGCGCGGCCGGTCCAGGTGACGACAGCGCCTGTTTCCGCCACACCCAGGCGCGCATAGCTCAGTGCTGCACTGTCGCCGTTCTCGGCCGCGCCAAACCGCGGCAGGACACCGGCATCGCGCCAGGGCATGGCGGCGATACGTGGATCATTGCCTGCCACCAGTTTGTGGGTGCGGAAGCGGCTGTAGAGATAGCGGCCGACGGCCTGCACCGCGGCTGCCCGATCTGCCGCCAATTCCACGGTACCCTTGTTGGCCAGTACATTGGTCATGAACGCGACATGAATATCGCTTGCGGGTGCCGCTGCGGCGCGGCTGAATCCCAGAGCCTTCAGGTCCTCCGCAATCTGTTCCGGGGTTGCCGCGCTGGCGTCGGTTGCAACGACTGCCCGCAGGCGAGCCAGTATTGCACTTCTCGGCGACTCAGCCACGGTGCCCCCGCCTCTTGCCGCGGGCGCGGTATTGGCGCATGAAGGTGCCTCCCTCCGGTGTCGGAAAGTCGCGGGTGCTGGTCCAGTCTGCGGCAAATGGCAAACTGCGCAAGGTTCCCCGGCGCCGGCCCAGCCAGGCGAGGACAGGGACTGCCCAGCCGGTCAGGCGCTGGTAGAGGCGCGGGTGGCGCAGTAGCCAGGCGTGCGCGCGCAGGCCACGACGCCAGCGCGGCGAGTTGAGCTGCTGCCGGCTCTCCTCCTGACGCAGGTCCCGCAGCAGATCCGGCAGCGGGATATTCGCCGGGCAGACTTCCGCGCAGCGCCCGCAGCTGGTGCAGGCGTTGGGGAGGGCGTTGCTTTGTTCCAGGGAGGTCAGCAGCGGCGTCAGCACCGAACCCATGGGGCCGGGGTAGACCCAGCCATAGGCATGACCACCCACGCCCACATAGATCGGGCAGTGGTTTAGACAGGCGCCACAGCGAATGCAGTCGAGGATTTCATGATAGTCGCTGGCGAGAATCTCCGTGCGCTTGTTGTCGAGCAGAATGATGTGGGTTTCCAGAGGACCATCGGCATCGTCTTCGCGCCGCGGCCCGGAGTAAAAGCTGGTGTAACAGGTCTGGGGCTGGCCCGTTGCGGAGCGTACCAGCAATCGCTGCAGCGTCATAGCGTCCTCCGCTCGCGGCAGGATGCGCTCCAGCGTGGTGCAGACGATGAGCACCGGGGGCAGGTTGGCACAGAGGTCGCCGTTGCCCTCGTTGGTGACCAGCATGGTACTGCCGTTCTCTGCAATCAGCGCATTGGCGCCGATGATGCCTATCTCCGCCTGCAGAAACCGCTCACGCAGGATGCCTCTGGCTTCGGCGACAATATCCTCTACCTGCGCCAGGGGACGTTCCCCCAGCTTGTGCCGATCGAGAAACAGCTGGCGGATTTCCGCCAGCGACTTGTGCAGCGCGGGGCCGACGATGTGGCTGGGTGTCTCGCCGGCCTGTTGAATAATGTACTCGCCAAGGTCGGTTTCAATGACATCCAGTCCCGCCTTCAGCAAATGCGCGTTGAGGGCGGTCTCCTCGGTGACCATGGATTTGCCCTTGGCGACCCGGCGCGCTCCGTGAGCCTGGCAGATAGACAGTACTGTGCTGTTCAGCTGCTCCGCTGTGGCGGCAAAGTGCACCTGATTGCCGTTGCGCAGGGCCGCTTCCTCGAAGCTGGCCAGGTAATGCTCGAGATGGTCCATGGTATGGCGCCGCACGCGCTTGAGATGGGCGCGCAGGGCGTCGAAATCGCCGTAGCGCGCCACAGCGGCATCGCGTGCCAGCGGCATGAACAGCCCGAGCAGATCCCGGCGCCGGGCTTTATCGCTGGCGGCCATCGCCGTATCGGCGTGCTGTAAAAAATCGCGGCTGGTGACCTTCACCGGCGTGGCTCCCCGATTCCCGGTCCCGTGGGCTTGCCCGCCAGCACTTCGGCGACATGGCGGACTTCGAGGTCCACTCCCCGGCGCCGGGCGCGCCCCGCGATGTGCAGCAGGCAGCCCAGATCGCCGCCCAACAGCATGCTGGCGCCAGAGGCGACAGCGCTGTCCAGCTTGTCATCCGCCATCTTGGTGGAGATGGCCGGCATTTTTGTGCAAAAAGTGCCGCCAAAGCCGCAGCAGACTTCTGTCTGGGAGAGTTCAGTCACTTCGATTCCACACTGCTGCAGCAACAACTGACGCGGTTGCTCTTTGACCGCCATTTCGCGGAGGCCGGCGCAACCGTCGTGATAGGTGACGCTTGCCTGCAAGGATGCTTGCTTGGGTGGCGGCAGAGGTGCCACTTCGGCAAGGAACCGGGTCAGCTCCCAAGTCTTGGCAGCCAGGGCCAGGGCGCGGTCGTGCCATTCGCCTTCGAGCAGGGCCGGGTAG
>JBLRXF010000093.1:0-9783 GCA_047920875.1 Haliea sp.
CCGCTACTGGGAGGTCGTACCTTATTGACGTGTTAACTGAAAGAAAGCCGGATGAGAACCCTGTGCTTTGGTATGCACTGTACGATGAAGAGTATCGAAAGGTCGCTGGCAGCTGGAAGATAAGCTATAGCTGCATTCATTTCCTGTGGCCTGCGAGGCACGTCGATGAGGCCATCCTTGGCCAATTTCCTCAACCCGGTCCGCCCTGACAGTCTATGCCTCGTCGTAATAGCCATTGATGATGACAGTTGATAGCTGCAGAACACCCGCAATATTCTCACAGAAAATTTCTGGACTTTCTTTATCCCGAATTTTTCATCGAAGTGCAGGGTAAAATTCAATTCCGCCAAAATCGCATAAGGAATATCGGATTGTCCTGAACTCATCTGGAGTGAAACTCCGCCAGATAGTCGATCTTGGCTTCTTCGTATACGTCCTTGGCACGCTATAGGCTATGAACGAATTCCTCTGCCTGAGACAGGTAGCAGCTGCGAAGAACCATAAAAAAGTGGAGCCATGGGACTGGATCCAGGCGGCTTCATGGGCATGTAGCGCCAGATTGAGCGCGAGCTGCAGTCTCATGCGCCGATCTGCCGAGTTGCCAACGCCCGAAGGCCGGGCTACCCCGTATCTGCACTTCGAGGTCACGCAGCCAGCTCATCGTGACATGATTTGAATTGTGCAACAGAGTATAGGCTCGTCGGTGCGTGACAAAGTGCAGATTGCGACTGGGAGTGAAGTGAGAACGTAGCTCTTCAGCGCGATATGCTGCGTCCAGCTCTGCCAATAATCTGTCTACCAGACTTGCTTCCAGCCACAAACAATTGACGCGATCAATGCCAACCCCGATTACCCTTTCCAGCTGCTCGTCGTCCTCCAGGGGCGGCACTGCCAAACGCCCCAGCGCCGCCCGGCTCGGCCACAGCAGGGCGCGGGCACCACTCAACAAGCCCTCTCGCTCTTCAACATACCAGGCCCAGTCGCCATAGGCATAACGCACCCTGCTGCTGTCGGCCGTGGTTAGCAGCAAGGAGCTGTGGCGAGCATGCAGGAGCAGATACACAGCGCGCGGCTGGTCCACTGAATCCGGCGGCAGAATCGTCGCGCCGCAGCCGGCCAGCAGCCCGACAAGCAGGGGCAACAGCAAGAGTAACTTCCTTGACGGACAGATGTTCATCCAACACCACCCTCCGGTCCAATTGTTCCAATGCGTGGCCGGCAGCGCGGACTCACCACCACGCCATGCCGAGAACCGCGGCCGTCAGTACCCCATAGCGCCCCGCCTTGGCCGCGGTCACCAGCAGCAGAAAGCTCCAGAACGGCTCCTTCATCACACCCGCCACCACCGTCAGCGGATCGCCGATAATCGGCGCCCAGGACAGCAGCAGAGACCAGCGCCCATAACGATGATATCTCGCCTGCGCCCGGTCAAGGGTAGGCCCGCTGACAGGAAACCAGCGGCGGTTCCGCCAATGCTCGATATAGCGGCCCAGCCACCAGTTGACGATGGAGCCCAGCACATTGCCTGCTGTGGCAACACCCAGCAGCAGTAAGACGGGATATTCATCCCGGAGCAGCAGACCCACGAGCATAGCTTCGGACTGCAGCGGCAGCAGTGTCGCTGCTCCAAATGCCGCGAGGAAAAGCATTGCCAGAGCCGCCAGAGTCAAGTTTCAGGCCTCGTCATCGGCTCTTCTGGCCATACACCAGCCACCAGCGCCGCAGATCGCGAAAGCAGTCATCCCCAAGGTCGCGGGCCCACAGCCACAGGAAGCGTCGACCGCGTCCCACAACGGGGCGCCAATGGAGAACCACGACGGACGGCAGCAGCACAGTGCCGGGCAGTACATCGATGGCGATGGGCTCAGCGGCGTTGGTCTGCCGCAGCTGGTGACCTTGCGGCCCCAGCAGCAACTCCTGCGGCACTGGCCGCGCCGGCCTACCCAACCAGGCAACCGGCATCCACACCAGCATACCGAGCAAGGCCCACAGGCCGTGGCCGCGCCAGGCAATCTCGACCAGCGCAGCCAGCAACAGAAAACACGCCGCGCACCAGGCCCTGCGCGGACGGTGATCAGCCCAGGTCAGGACGAGTGAAGGAGAGTATGATGCGGACAATGGCGGCCAGCTCCGGGTCCTCGGGGACCTCCCGACGCAGGAACCAGCCAAACAGCTCCTGATCCTCGGAGAGCATCAGCTGCCGATAGCGGTCCCGGTCGGCCGCCTCCAGCTGCGGGAAGCGCTGGTTGACGAATGGCTCCAGCACCAGGTCCAGCTCCAGCATGCCGCGCCGGCTGGCCCAGCGCATGCGATTGTGTTCTTCAGTGCCCAGCATGGCAGCTCCGTCCCGGTACGGGAACATCAAAAACGGCTATTATAGCTGCTCGCGCGGCGACGATGCGAAATAGCCGCAGAGCGCAAAAACAACGCAGGAGTACCCCTCACCGTGTCAGCCAGCAGCATCAGAATCACCCACCTTCAGGGAGAGGCCCTGCTGGAGGTCAGCGGCCGCGATGCCGTGACCTTTCTGCACAACCAGGCCAGCTGCGACCTGAAGCAGCTGCCGTCCGGCCGCGCCAGCTACGGCAGCTTCTGCAACCCCCAGGGCCGGGTACTGGCAGACTTCATCGCTCTTGCACTGAATCCCGAACGGATCCTGCTGCGGCTGCGGCGAGACATTCTGCAGAGCACCCTCGCCGCGCTCAGCCGGTTTGCACTGTTTTCGAAGGTCAGCCTGCAGGCCGCAAGCGACGACTGGCAATTGCTGGGTTGCCGGGGAGCAGGCGCCGCAGCGGCCCTGCAACCGCTGTTCCCGGCGTTACCCGAGGCAGACATGGCCTGGACTGGAGATGCCGGGGCGCTGCTGTTGCAAGTCGATGGCAGCCGCGAATGTTTCGAACTCTGGGTCAATCGCGACGAACAATCCGCGTTGCTGAAACAGCTTGACGGGGCTTTCCCTGTGGCCAGCGAGTCGGACTGGGAGGCCGTAAACCTGCGCCGCGGTATCGCCCGCATCACCGCGGCGACCACCGGCGAGCTGCTGCCACAGCAGATCAACTACGACCTCAGCGGTCACATCAATTTCCGCAAGGGCTGCTATCCGGGCCAGGAAGTCATCGCGCGCATGCATTACAAGGGCAAGGCCAAGCGCCGCCTGCTGCTGGTGCAGTTGCCCGCGGGCGCAGCGGCCAGGGCCGGGGAACCGCTGTACCTGCAAGGCAAGGAGCAAGCCGCGGCCCAGATCGTAAATGCTGCAACAGCGGATGATGGCACTGCGCTGGCACTTGTCACCGCCACACAGTCCGCGGTGGAGGAAGGTCTGCGGCTGACGCCCGAAAGCGAAGAGGCCATGCAGCTGCTGGAACTGCCCTACCCCGTGCCCTTTGGCTAGGGAATCAGGCTGGTGACAATGCCCAGTCAATGGGGGCCTGCCGGTGCTGCGTCAGATACGCATTCGCCGCACTGAAATGTCCGCAGCCGATAAACCCCCGGTGGGCGCTCAGGGGTGAGGGATGCGGCGCCTTCAGCACACAGTGGCGCTGGCTGTCGATCACCGCACCCTTGCGCTGGGCATAGCTGCCCCAGAGCATGAACACCACGTTGTCACGCTCGCGATTGACCAGTTCCACGACCCGGTCGGTAAAGGTTTCCCAGCCCTTGCCCTGGTGAGAAGCCGCGCGATTGGCAGCCACCGTCAACACGCTGTTCAGCAGCAGCACACCCTGGTCGGCCCAGGTCGTCAGCGTGCCGTGACCCGGTGGCGCAATACCAAGGTCGCGCTGGAGCTCCTTGTAGATATTCTGCAGGGAAGGGGGAATGGCGACGCCGGGGCGCACCGAGAAACAGAGGCCGTGGGCCTGACCGGGACCGTGGTAAGGGTCCTGACCGAGGATCACCACTTTGACCTTGTCCAGGGGGGTGTGAGCAAAGGCATTGAATATGTCGGGGCCGGGCGGAAACACGCTGACGCCCGCGCGTTTTTCCTGCTGGAGAAAACCCTTGAGCGCACGCATGTAAGGCTGCTGGAATTCAGCGGCCAGCGCCGCCAGCCAACTCGCTTCCAGCTGAATACCGGCCATCCTCAGTTACAGGCCGCCATCAGGACTACCTGCTCTGGCAGCGCCGTGGGCAGCGCATCCGTAGCCAAGAGCAAGCGTTTGTCGCGAGCGCGCTTGCCGGCATCGGCGTTGTCTACCGGCAGCAGCTCCAGCGCGCGGCTGGCCGCTGCGCGGCGCTCAGCCGGGGCCTCGGCATAGAGCGTGGTGCGCAGGCGAGGTTGCCGGCCGAGACTGCGGATCCGCTGCTCCATCACCGCCGGGGCCCACTCCTGGCCGTGGGCGGCCCCGGCGGCGCGGGTAATACTCTCATTCATCAAGGTGCCGCCGAGATCATTGGCACCGGCGTTCAGGCAGACATCCACGCCGGCAACGCCCATCTTCACCCAGCTGGTCTGAATATTGTCGATATAGCCGTGCAGCACCAGACGCGAAACAGAGTGCATCAGGACGGCTTCGCGGAAGGTGGGCCCGCGGCGGGCGCGCCCGCGCAGGAACATCGGCGCCTCCATGTGCACGAACGGCAAGGGCACCAGTTCGGTAAAGCCGCCGGTGCGACCCTGCAGTTCACGCAGGGCCAGCAGGTGCCGGGCCCAGTGCTGTGGCTGCTCAATGTGGCCGTACATAATGGTCGCGGTAGTGCGGAAGCCCACCTTGTGGGCGGTTTCCATGACTTCCAGCCATTCGGCGGTGTTGAGTTTGTCCGGGCAGAGGGTGGCGCGCACTTCATCGTCCAGGATTTCCGCGGCAGTGCCCGGCAGCGTATTGAGCCCTGCCGCCTGCAGCTGGCGCAGGAAGTCCTCCAGGGAAAGCCCCAGCGTAGCCGCGCCCTGCCACACCTCCAGCGGTGAAAAGGCGTGGATATGCATATCCGGAGTCGCGGCACGCACGGTGGCAACAATATCCAGGTAGGTCTGCCCGGTATAATCCGGATGGATGCCGCCCTGCATGCACACTTCGGTGGCGCCGCGCTGCCAGGCCTCGCGACAGCGGCGGGCAATCTCTGTAGCGCTGATGTCGTAGGGACGTCCGCGCAGCTGCTCACTGTGTTTGCCCTTGGAGAAAGCGCAGAACTGGCACTTGAAGTAACAGACGTTGGTGTAGTTGATATTGCGGTTTATGACATAGCTGACCGTGTCACCACAGCGCTGACGGCGCAAGCGGTCAGCGGCGTCTACCACAAAACGGAACTCCGGCCCGCGGGCAGCAAACAGCCGCACCAGATCTGCCTCAGCCAGCGCAGCTCCGCTCTCGCAGCGTTCGACAATCGCACGCAGGTCGGCACCCACGGCAAAAGCGTTTGCGGGCCCACTAAGCAGGGCTGCCTCCACCCTGGGCATCTGCGCTTCTTCGCCAGGAACCCAGCTGTCGCGGCGGGCGAAGCCGGCAGCGTCCTGCTGGCGCAGCACCGCGGAGCGCACCTCGGGATCGAGCCAGGTCTGCGGCGCATTGGCAAAGGCCGGGTAAATCGTCAGCCGCTGCTCCAGGAACTTGCCGGCTGCGGCGGTTTCCCGCGCCAGCTGGTCCAGGTGCGGCCACGGTGCCTCCGGGTTGACATGATCCGGTGTCAGCGGCGACACCCCGCCCCAGTCATTGATCCCAGCCGCCAGCAGCTGCGACAGCACGCCGGGGCTGAGATTGGGCGGTGCCTGGATGCTCATGCCCGGGCCAAAAATGATGCGCGCCACGGCCAGGGTCCACAGCAGGTCTTCCAGATCCGGTTCAGGTGCCTGCGCCATCAGAGTGCCGGGCTTGGCGCGGAAGTTCTGCACAATCACTTCCTGCAGATGGCCATGAGCCTCGTGCACTGCGCGCAGCGCCAACAGGGATTCAATACGCTCGCGACGGGTTTCCCCAATGCCGATGAGGATGCCGGAGGTGAACGGTACATTGGCTTCCCCGGCCAGCGCCAGGGTACGCAGGCGCTCCGCCGGCACCTTGTCCGGGGAGCCGTGGTGAGGCATGCCCTTCTCGCACAGGCGCTCGGCCGCGGACTCCAGCATAATGCCCATGGAGGCACTGACCGGGCGCAGGAAGGCGATTTCCTCCGCGGTCATGCAGCCCGCATTGATATGCGGCAGCAGACCCGTCTCGGTGATAATGCGCTCCGCCACATGTGCGACGTATTCCAGCGTGCTGGCAAAGCCCATGGCTTCCAGCGCCTCGCGGGCGGCACGGTAGCGCAGCTCAGGTTTCTCGCCCAGGGTCAACAGCGCTTCCTGGCAGCCAAGCTGCACGCCCTGGCGGCACAGATCCAATACCTCATCCACGCTCATGAACGGGGATTCCACGTTCTTGGGGGTAGTGGCGAAGGTGCAGTAGTGGCAGACGTCACGGCAAAGCCGCGTGAGTGGGATGAATACTTTGCGCGAATAGGTCACCACATTGCCGTGACCGAGATCCCGCAGCTGGCCGGCCAGGGCCACCAGGGCGGCGGTGTCATCGCAATCCGCCAGAGCCAGGGCGCGAGCGCTGTCCGGGGGCTCGGCCAGTGCCTGCAACCAGCTTCGCGTTTGCCCGGGTGGGAGGGACGCGGACTGATGGTGCAGCTGCAGGAGATCGGCGGGAGTATCGATATCCCGGGCAATACCCTGGCGCTGCAGGCTGCGGCTGGGCAGACCCTGCGCCTGGGCCCAGGCGAGGTGAGCGCTGCTGCTTTCCGGCCCAAAGGCAAACGCAGGCGGCTTGTTGGCAGGAAACAGCAACAGATTGGTGCCGGTGCCGGTGATATCCGTCCCTACCACCAACCCGCTGCGGGCTTCCGCGCAGGCAAGCGCGGTGTCGATATCTGCGCCCGTCAGCAGCGGCAGGTCTGCATGCAGCACCAGCAGCAGGGCGTCAGTGTCAGTGGTCTCAAGGCGCAGCCGCGCACAGGCAGCCGTCAGCACTCCGTTCAGCGCCGGCAGCGGTCCCGCTGTGAGTACAGGCTCGCCCTCTGCAAGCAGGTCCGTTTCGCGCCACAGGCGCACTGCCGCCGCCGCTGCGAGCTGGCTGGCATCGGTATCGTCTGACACCAGAGTAATGCTGCTGATGGCAGGGTGAGCGGATAGCGCGCCCAACACGTCCCGGGCCATGGCCAGGGCCAGGGTTCGACGCTGTTCGCCATCCAGCAAACCCGTCAGACGGGTCTTGGCGCCAATCAGCTGTTTCAGCGGCAGCACCGCATGGACGGCAGGGCGCGAATCTATCGGCACAACAGCTCCAGACAGACAGCCGCCAGGGCCTGCTTGTCGGCGCGCTCGCGCATAACGGTTGCGGTCACTTCAACCTCCATACCCAGCTCCTCTATCGCCGGCGCCAGTGTAGCGTCACTGTGGTCCAGCACAAATGTTCCGATCAAGCCGGGATAGTGTCGAGCATAGTGTGCTGCGACTCCGGTTGCGGTAACGGGCAACGCCAGCTCGGCCATCATCTTCGCGGCCGGGCCCTTCAGCGCCTGGCCGGCGACAATGGGCGCGACTGCCAGCACCGGCACCTGCGACTCTCGCAGGATCTGCCAGAAACTGTCCAGCTGCAGGATGGGGTCTATGCTAACAAAGGGGTTGGAAGGACAAATAATCACCCCGGCCAGGGTTCCGGAGGCGCACAGCCCAGCCAGTGCAGATTGCAGGGCTGCGGTGGCGATACCGGCAAAGCTGAACCCCTGCACCCGGGGCCCGCACTGCTCTCGCACGAAGTAGTGCTGGAATGGCAGCTCGCCCTCGGCGGTATTGACCAGCGTTCGCACCGGGTCATCACTCATGGGATACACCGCCGCCTTTACGCCCAGGCGGCGAGCCAGCTCGGCGGTGACCGCAGACAGGCTTGCGCCCCGTGCCAGCTCACCGGCGCGCCACAGGTGGGTAGCAAGGTCGCGATCGCCAAGACGAAACCAGCTGTCCGCGCCCAGCTGTTCCAGCGCTGCCAGCACCTGCCAGGTCTCTCCCTCGAGACCCCAGCCCTGCTGCGGGTTACTGACGCCGCCGAGGGTGTAGAGCACGGTATCGATATCGGGGCAGATGGTCAGCCCCAGGTGTTCGAAATCGTCACCGGTGTTGCAGGCGATGTGCAGCTGTCCGGCGGGCAGCAGGTCGTCCAGGCCCAGACACAGCTTGGCGCCGCCGACACCGCCGGAAAGCGCCAGTACCGGGCCCGCAGGCAGGGTCACCGGAACATGTCCTGCTCGCGGGGCCGCAGCAGGGCCTGGGCGCCTCGGCTGGAAGGACGCAGCCGGGCGCCGCGCGCCAGAACGACTGGCAGGCCCTCGGCGGCCTGGCCCATCACCAGCGACGCGGCAGCGGCGAGTTCGTCCGCCACCGCGGGCTCAGTGACTTCCAAACGATTGCCGAAACGGTCCCGGCCACCAATCTGATTGAACAGCGGGTCCAGGCCCGCGGTGCCCAGCGCCATGCCCACGGTGCCCACGCGCCAGGCGCGGCCGGCACTGTCGTTGATAATGATCTGCGGCGCCGTACCACAGCGTACTGTCAGCGCTTCGCGCAGCGCCGCCGCGGAGGCATCGCAATCCTCCGGCAGCAGCAGCACCTGAGGATCATCGGGGTTGTTGCGAATATTGGAGCGATCGATGCCGGCATTGGCATGTATGTAGCCGCAGCGGTGTTCGACGATAATCACCCCGGGGCGTACCCGCAGCACTTCCCGCGACTCGGCCAGGATAAGCTCTACGAGACGCGGATCCTTGTCCGCCTTGCTGGCCAGCTCGAGGGCGCGGGGGCCCGGCGTCACCTCCGCCAGGCGGCGGTAGCGACCCTCGGCCTTGGATACGATTTTCTGCGCCAGCACCAGCACGTCACCATCCAGCAGGCTCAATGCATTGGCTTCGAGACTGGCGGCAATCAGCGCCGCCAGGTCATCGCCCGGAACCACCTCGGGAAAACTCTCCAGAGGAATCAGTTCAAGGCGTGCGCTCATTCATGGCTGTCCAGGCCGGAAATGCGAATGCCGGCGTGGCAGCTGTACTGCTTGTTGATGGTGATCAGCACCGAGGTCAGCGCCTCAGCGGCGGCTGCATTGGCTATCATGCCGGCGTGGAACCCGCGCAGACCGGCGGCCTCGACCAGCTTGATCACTTCGGCCCGAGCCTCTTTCTTGTCGCCACAGACGAGGACGTCGCAATCCACGGCGCCAGTGTCCTGCAGGTGCGCGGCAGCCACGTTCTGGAAGGCCGAAACCACAGCCACACCCTCGCCGAGCAGGTCCTGGGCAATCTGGCCGGCACTGCCTTCAGGCGGCAGCTGCACGCGCGCCACGCGGGGCGGCACCAGCGGTACAGTAACGTCGATGAGAATCTTGCCCTGCAGAGCAGGTGCAACCAGCTCCAGGGTGGATTTCTGGTGACTGAAGGGCACCGTAAGCGCAACGATATCAGCCGCTTCGGCCGCGGCGAAGTTCTCCATCGCCTCGACGTTCACAGCGGCTGTACCGCGTTCTGCCATAACGGCACGCAAATCGTTGGCGGCAGTTTCTGCCTTGTCCAGAGTCCGCGAGCCGATAATGACGCGGTAGCCAGCCTGGGCCCAGCGCCGTGCCAGGCCTGTTCCCAGATCGCCGGTGCCGCCTAGAATGGCCAGTACGGGCAGTGATTCAGTTGCCATAGGTGTGATTCCTGCTTGCTTGGTGAAGGGCCTGATGGTTCAGCTAAGTCTTCCGAGACCGCCTCTCTCTGCCCGGAAAATGGTCGCAACCCCGGCGGCATTTCCCGATCCCGGAGGAAGGGGTTAGGATGCGC
>JBLRXF010000094.1:0-9774 GCA_047920875.1 Haliea sp.
CCCTGCGCGATCAGACCCTCGCAGGGGGCACTGAAGAATGATAATCTCCTGCATCGCTCAGGCAAGCTGCAGCGCGCCAATCCGTCCGCTTATAGCCGGAGATAACGCCCACATGTTCCGCAATTACCTTCTGGTCTTCCTGTTATTGCTGGGCGCAGGGCCGGCGCTGGCGGTTCAGTCTCTGCGCGTGGGTGTCAGCGCGGACTATCCACCCCTGGCATTCATGGCCGACGGCAAGGTGACAGGGATAGAGGCCGACAATGCCCGCGCGGTGGGAGAAATTCTCGGCGCCAGGGTGAGCATGGTGACCATGCCCTTCCAACAGATGATTCCCGCACTGCTTGCCGGCGACGTCGACGTCATCATGTCCGGGCTCAGCGTCACTGCAGAGCGCAGTGCACAGGTACTGTTTACCGATGCCTTTATGCAGGTGGGGCAGATGCCCATTCTGCACCGGGACAAGATCGCCCGCTTCGGCCAGCCCTGGGCAATTTACCGCCCCGGTGTGAGAATCGGCGTCGAACCTGACACTACCGGCGCGCGTTTTGTCGAGCGGGAATTGGCGGAGGCCGACATTCGCTATTTTGACGACCCGGAAGCCGCCTTCGCCGGCCTGCGCAGCGACCAGATTGACCTCTACCTGCACGATGCGCCCACCAGCTGGCAGCTTGCTACCCGCGACGATAACGAAGACCTGATCAGTCTCTACACACCCCTGACCGAGGAGATGCTGGCATGGGCAGTGCGCCCCGGGGACACGGAACTGGCGCTGGAGCTTAACCGCGCGCTGGCGGAAATGAAATCCAGGGGCATTCTGCAGTACATCCTCAACCGCTGGATACCTGTGCAGATCGAGGTGCGCTGAACAGCCACCAGATCACCCTATCAATGCGGCTGGTGCCGCGTTATTGGTTAGGGGCAACCGCACTGAGGTGATATGCTTGCCGGTCATTTTCAGGTGGAAGCTATCATGCGCCCAAAACAGGCACTTAACTGGTCAATTCGAGCCCTCTGCGGCGCGGCAAGCCTTGCGCTGGTGGCTTGCTCCGACAGTTCAGACGCACCGAACCCAGCCCCGGTGCCACCACCGATCGAGGTCGAAACAAAAACCAACATCCTGTTCATAGTGCTCGACGACGTCGGCATGGACCAGATGGAAATCTTTGGTTACGGCGGCGCCACACCACCGGCAACGCCCACCATAGCCGAACTGGCCGGCGCCGGCGTCAGCTTCACCGACGCGTGGTCAATGCCCGCCTGCTCCACCACTCGCGCTGTCATGTATGAGGGCCGCTTCCCCTTGCGCACCAATGTCAAGGCAGCGCTGGGCCCGAACGACCTCGCCAACTCCATGACCTCGCCCTACACCACCACTATCCCCAAACTGCTTACCGGACAAGGTTACGAGAGTGCGCTGTTCGGCAAGTTTCATATCGCGATACAGGGCAACTACCCTGCGGGTGATGGTTTGGTGCATGACCTGGGCTGGGACTATTTTGCCGGCTGGCTGGACGAGACGGGCGACCCAACGTCTATTGATACCACTGCTGGCGGTGTAGCCCCTCCGGGCACCTACAGCTGCGGCTTTGTGCCGGATGGCACCCAGCCCAATGGCGCAGACAGCGGCGCCTGCTACCTGGCCGACGGCAGCTGCAGCGAACACAGCGGCGGCATCATCGCGCCCGGGCGCAGCTGCCGCGACGAGGGCGGCATCTTTGACTCCAACACCAGCTGCCAAAGCACCCCGCCCGAGTATCTGGACTTCAACCGCTTGAATGGCCACTCGGTATCGCCGATGGTTTATAACTTCCCCGATGGCTCGGTGGAAAGGCTAGCGCTCACTGATCCCAGGGCGCGTCAATTTCGCGCCCGTTTCGCGGTTGAACAAGCCGCCGAGTGGATCAACTCCCGGGCACCGGATCAGCCCTGGATGGCGACGGTCAGCTTTGCTTCCATTCACACACCGCTGATACAGCCGCCGGTTGACCCGGCGTCTCCCGCCAACGTTGCCTCTACCAATCTTGATTGCGGCAAGATACCGGCGCAGCGGATACTGTCCAACCTGATGGTAGAGTCGCTGGATCTGGAAATCGGCAGGCTGCTGGTGGCCACAGGCCTGGCAAGCCAGAGCGCAGATGGAGAGCTGGTGTACGCCCCGGAAGCAACCGACACCATGGTGGTGATTCTCGGCGACAATGGCACCCTCGGCACCACCGTCAAATTGCCCTTCGATCTTACCCGCTCCAAGGGCACCGCCTATCAGACAGGCGTCTGGGTGCCTCTGATTGTCAGTGGCCCCCTGGTCAGCTCGCCCGGGCGCCAGGTAACCTCCATGGTGAACGTGGCGGATCTCTTCGCCCTGTTTGGTGAAATTGCAGGCGTCGAAGACGTTCAGGCGGAGGTGCCGCTGACGCTGGACGCTGTTTCCATGCTGCCATATCTCACCAACCCTGAGCAGCCGCCCATTCGCGACTGGAACTATACTGAGGTGGGGCTGAGCCTGCAGGCCGACGGCGAGGTGAACGGCCCCTGCGTGATCAACAGCTGCACCCAGATTCCCAATATCCGCAGCATTTGCGAAGACAACAACGGCGTTTGGTGGGGCAAGGGCAACGAAGCCAGTTTCAACGGCGTACCCGCTCCGGAAGAGGGCTTCACCTACTGCTCACAGGTACTGGATTTCGTGACCAGCAACGGTGGCGAGCCCTTTGAAATTCAGCCGCTGGTTTCCATCGGCGTACGCAACGAAAACTTCAAGCTGGTTGAGAATACCTTCAAGGATTGCAGCTCCGGCATCTGCGTCGATAACACGCGGCTGGAGCTGTTTGCCATCGACCAGCCAATCGACACGCCCTGGCTGGACAGAGAGGGCGACGAACTACCGCTGGATGCACTGGATGACGCGGCGCAGGCTGCTCTCACCGAACTGACCGGGCGGCTGGCGGCCCTGCGCGCCACGGTGATTGACTGCCCCGGTGATGGCAATATTGATGGCGTGGTTGACGACACGGACCTGCAGGAGTGGGAGAAGTATGCCAACGCCACCGGGCTTTCCAGCGTCTACGATCTGAATCTTGACGGCCGCACCGATGCACTGGACAAGGCGATCATTGTTGAGAACCTGGGCCTCGATTGCAGAGGCGGCGGCTAGTTGCTGGGTCGCTGATGGTACAGCGCCGGACGACCTAGAGACTCGCCGCTCGCCGGATTGTGGATAGCTTCTACCTGATACTGGCATGCCTGGGCATCGGCCTGCTGCTGCGCAGGGCGCCCGGGATGCCAGCAACAAGCGCCACAGCGCTGAATGGCTATGCGCTCAACGTGGCATTGCCGGCGGTCATTCTTGCCAACCTGCCGCTGCTGAATGTATCCAGTGCCCTGCTGATTCCGGCGCTGACTCCCTGGCTGCTGATGCTGCCGGTGATTGCCCTGCTGCTCACCCTTGCGCGGCTGCTGGGGTGGTCCCGCGAGGTCATCGGGGCCCTGTTGATCATCGTGCCACTGGGCAATACCTCGTATCTGGGCTTTCCCCTGGTGCAGTCTTTCTTCGGCCAGGAAGCCATGCCCTACGCCGTGGTCTACGACCAGCTGGGGTCGTTCCTTGCGCTTGCCGTCTACACGCCGTTGGTCGCCGCCTTCTACGGCCCAGGCCTGAAGCGGCCAACCGCGAACGCCATCATGGCGCGAATTTTCACCTTCCCGCCCTTTCTTGCCCTGCTGGCCGGACTGCTGCTGCGCGGGGTGGCGCTGCCGCCGCTGGCAAACCAGCTGCTGGACATGCTGGCCGCCACCCTGATACCCGTGGTGATGGTTGCGGTGGGCCTGCAGATCACCGTGCGCTTTCAGCACAGTGAATTGCTGCCGCTCAGCTGCGCGCTGGGCATCAAATTGCTGTTGATGCCGGCTGGCGCCTGGCTGCTCTGGATGCTGCTGGGGCAGGACGGGCTGGCGGTACAGGTAGCGGTGTTCCAGGCCGCCATGCCACCAATGATCTCCGCCGGCGCCATCGCCATTGCCGCCGGGCTGGCGCCGCGGCTGGTGGCGGGCGCGGTGGGGATTGGGCTGATCGTGTCGTTTGTCAGTTTGCCGTTGTTGTATTGGCTGTTGGGGATTGCTTATCTGCCTGTCTCGTCATAACCAAGTCCTTGCCCACCGCTTGCTCCCGTAGCAGGATGAAGTGCTCGTTCAGCCGGGCGGCCCACTGGCTCAATTATTGTATATACCTTTAACGCATACCCGCTTCCCGTCTAACCTGTATATCTTTCTGGGATATACATGAGGTCAAGCGATGGAGAAGGCAGACGTATTCGAGAGCAATAAGAGCCAGGCGGTCCGATTACCCAAGTCCGTGGCACTGCCCGATGACGTCAAGCGTGTTGACGTCGTGGCAGTGGGCAGAACGCGTATCATCACACCCGAGGGTACATCTTGGGATGAATGGTTTGCAGGCGAAACGGTCACAGAAGATTTTATGTCGGAACGCGAGCAACCTGCAGAACAAGAACGCGAAGGCTTGTGATGTACAAGTACATGTTGGATACGAATGTCTGTATCTACACCATCAAGAATCAGCCGAGCGAGGTGCGCCAAAGCTTCATTCGTCATCAGGAGCAGTTGTGCGTAAGTACAGTGACCGCGATGGAGCTGATTTTTGGCACTGAGAAATCAGGCGCACCGGAGAAGAACCTCAGAGTCATTGAAGGCTTTCTCGCCCGATTGGCCGTCCTGGATTACGACCTCCGTGCCGCAGAACACACCGCACAGCTCCGCGCCGAACTCAAAAAACAGGGCAAGCCCATCGGGCCTTATGATCAAATGATCGTAAGCCATGCACGAAGTCTTGGACTCATTGTGGTCACCAATAACGAGCGGGAGTTTGACCGCGTGCCGGGGTTGCGCATAGAGAATTGGGTCAGCTAACAGGCAGATTACACCTACTCTTTTTGCCTTCGCCCCCATGGTCCGCAAAAAAACTCAGACAAGGTCTCGGTTTCCCGCGCCAGTATCCTGAGAGCCCTGGCCAGTTCAAGCGCTATCGAGACCGGTGAAGGTACCGAGGCCATCGAGAAACGGCTGAAAGAACGCAATCGCCGGTCTGGCAAGTTGACGCTGGCTTCCTGAGTTCTGACTGCTTCATTCACTGCTGCCCCTCCAGAACGTCCCGTATCAGACGTTCAACGTGTTGAAAATCACCATCCAGCCCAGCCTGAATTGCTTTGAAGTAAGCGGTTATTCATTGCGCATATCCTAGCACCCCAAGATACTGTCGCAGCAGTTACAACTCACTCACCACGGCAATTTAAGGCAATCGGGTTGCCAGGGCCTACACAGCATGACTGACCAGAAAACTCCCCGCCACTTCGGCGTCGACGGCTGCAAAGGCGGCTGGTTTTATCTGTGCCTGTGGAACGGCGGCATGCACTATGGGTTTGCGCCGCACATCAGCGCCATTCTTGAGCAAGCCACGGCTGCGGATCATGTGTTTATCGATATTCCCATTGGCCTGCTGGAGGCTGGCCCCGGTGCCAGGCTGTGCGATGCCCAGGCGCGGCGCCTACTGGGCGCGCGCGCCGCAAGCGTGTTCAATGCGCCCATCCGCGGTGTGCTGGGCCAGGAAAGCTACGCAGCCGCCAATGCCTGCAGCCGCGAGCTGTCCGGCAAGGGCCTCAGCAAGCAGAGCTGGAATATCTGCGCCAAAATCCGCGAGGTGGACAGCGCGTTGCAAAATAGCGCCAAGGCCCGGAACATCCTCCGCGAAGCGCACCCGGAACTGTGCTTTTTTGGCCTGGCCGGCGGCCAAGCCATGCAGCACAACAAAAAGACCGAGGAGGGCTTTCGGGAGCGCCTGGCGCTGCTGGAGCGCTATTGGCCCGCAGCGGGTGAGTGTGTGGCGGCAGCGCTGGCCAGCTATCCGCGCGCCCGGGTGGCACGGGACGATATCGTGGACGCTGCCGTGTGCGCGCTAACGGCATCCATGCCGGCGCACTGGCGCGGCATTCCGGCCACGGCCGAGCACGATGCCACCGGTTTGGCGATGCAGATCATGTACTGCCAGCCCTGAGCGCCAGAGTTCATTGGGGTGGCATCTCCATACACCTTAGGGCATCCTGACGCCCCCACGCATTACCTCAGGAAGGCAACACCGCTCATGGACACCAACGCGGATCAGGCGACGGAAGTCGGCGAGCTGCACGAGGAGGACCCAGCTACCAATACCGCGGATCTCCCTCTGGGCCATACGCTCAACCGCCGCTTCATTATTGAGGCGGTGCTGGGCCGCGGCGGCATGGGCGTTGTCTATCGCGCTCTGGACCTGCGCAAGCAGGAGGCCGGCGACCAAGAGCCCCACGTGGCGCTAAAAGTCTTGTCCGGGCGTTTCCGGCACGACCCGCGCATGGCGTCGGCCCTACAGCGCGAGGCGCGCAAGGCGCAGCGACTTGCCCACCCCAACATCACCACCGTCTATGATTTCGATCGCGATGGCGACTTGGTGTACATCACCATGGAGGAACTGAGCGGGCAGCCCCTGGATGAGTTGATCGCAGACCACCCAGAGGGCCTTCCTCGCGAGCGGGTCACGCCCATAATCCTCGGTGCAGCCAAGGGCCTGGCGTACGCGCATGCCAAGGGCGTTGTCCATGCAGATTTCAAACCCTCCAATATTTTTCTTACCGCGGAAGGCGAGACCCGCCTTCTGGATTTTGGCATCGCCCGCGCGGCACCTGCCGGCTGGCTTAATGCGGCCGAGATAACCCGCGAACCGGGTGAAGCCACCCGTTTTGTAGCAGGAGAACTGAGCGCGCTGACACCGGCCTACGCTGCCCTGGAAATGTTTGCGGGCCTTGAAGCCCACCCGGCGGATGACGTGTATGCACTGGCGATTGTGACCTACAAGCTGCTCACCGGCCGCCATCCCTATCAGGGTTTGCCGGCCCCGGAGGCGCGCAAGCGCAATCTGGTGCCCAAACGCCCGCCGGGGCTGCGCCCCTATCAGTGGCTGATGCTGCGCCGCGGCCTGGCCTTTGAGCGGCAACAGCGCCCGGCGGACGCCGGCGTATTCCTGCGCGGCTGGCAGGGCCGCCGCCGCCTGCTCGTGCTGGCTGCCAGCACCGCGCTGATCAGCGTGCTGGCACTGGGCTACATCCTCTGGGAGAGAGTTGATGCACGCCTGCACCAGGCACCGGCGGTGTCCTTTGATGCGCTACCGAAGGAAACCCGCCGAGAGATTGAAACACTGATGAGCAGCGCGATAGTCGCCCGTCAGGCCGGTGAGCAGGAGGAAGCGCTGCGCATCTACGAGCAGGCCTATCAGCTGCACCCACGCAGCCGCTGGGTAACGGATGAGCTGGAGGAAGTTTTCGAGGCGCTGATTGATGCGCACCTTGCCGATCCAACCGCAACGCCCGCGGATCGCCAGGCGCTGCTTGAGCGGCTGCAATCAGTCATGGATCGGGACCGTTTCCTGGGCAGCCAAAAGGATCTGCTCGCACTTCGGGAACGGCTGCAGCAGTAACGCGCTAGCGGAACAGATGACTCTGCCTGGCCACGCGCCGCTCAATGGCCTGCTTCACCACCTGCTCATTGGCGCAAAGCAGGGTAAAGCTTTGTTTCGCACGGGTCACCGCGGTGTACACCAGTTCCCGCGTCAGCACCGGTGATATCGCGTCGGGCAGCACCAGTGCCGCATGTGCGAACTCGGAACCCTGTGACTTGTGCACCGTCATGGCGTACACCGTCTCAACGCGCTGCAGGCGGCTGGGCAATACCCAGCGCATCCCACCGTCCCCGGAGGGAAAGGCAACCCGCAGGGTAAGGCCGCGCTCTGGCTGGCCAAAGCTCACCGGCACTCGCAGGGAAATGCCAATATCACCGTTCATCAGTTCCAGGCCGTAGTCGTTACCCGTCACCAGTACCGGGCGACCCTCGTACCACTGGCTGTCCGGGTCGGGCCGCTCTATCAGCCCCTGCCGGGCCAGCGCCCGCTCAATGCGCTGGTTCAGTTCCATAACCCCATAATGGCCGCTGCGCAGCGGGGTCAATAGCTGGAACTGGCTGTGCGCCCTGAGGACAGCCAGCGCCCATTGGTTCCAGTCATCCCGCGCCGCAGCGGGCTGCGGGCGCACCGGCAGCCCCGCCGCCTGCGAGGGCTCGGCGCCCTCTGCACTGCCCACGCCAGCCATTGCGCTCAAATAATAACGATAACCCCGGGCGCCCTCGGATTGACGGCCCTCAAGGGCCAGCGCGCTCAGGCCACCGAGCTCATCGCCCCTGAGCAAACGCTGCTCCACCTCGGGAAAATGCGCACTCGCCAGCACAGCCAAAGCCCTGTCACTGTCGCCCGCATTCACCGCCCTGGCCAGCTCACCGATGCCGCTGTCACCAGCAAAGCGAAAGGAATGGCGCAACATCGCAATGGCCTGATCCAGAGGGCGGCCAGCACTGTCCTGCAGTTTGGCGGGAATGGGTTCACCCGTGGCCGCTTCCAGCCAGGCGGCCACCGCAGGCTGGTAATGCGCCTGCTCTGCCTCGGCGCACAGCCTGCCCAGCACAGCACCCGCTTCCACTGAAGCCAGCTGGTCCTTGTCCCCCAGCAAGACCAGCCTGGCATTGGGCGGCAGGGCATCCAGCAGCGCGGCCATCATCTCGATATCGACCATCGACGCCTCATCCACCACCACCATGTCCAGCGGCAGCGGGTTAAAGCGGTGGTAGCGGAAGTGGCGAGTGTCTGGCCGCGCGCCCAGAAGCCGGTGCAGGGTGGTGACTTCGCTGCGGATGGCATCGCGAACGCGATCCATCTCCGGCAACTGGAAACTGGCCAGCTGCCCGATCTGGGCGCTGATCGACTCGTTCAAACGCGCCGCGGCCTTGCCCGTGGGTGCCGCCAGACGGATGCGCAAAGGCGCTCCGGTCGCCTGCAAACCCAGCACCTGCAATAGCGCCAGCAGGCGAATCACCGTGGTGGTCTTGCCGGTGCCCGGCCCGCCGGTGATCACCGCAAAGGACGAGCGCGCACCCAGAGCACAGGCCAGCTTCTGCCAGCGGGCCTGCTGCGCCCTGTCGTCGCCGGGTGGGAACAGCTGGTCAAGAATGGTGCGCAGGCTCGCAGCGGGGGCATCGGGCGGGCGCCGCAGCCGCTGTGCCACCGCCTCGGCAACGCGGGCTTCGTGCCGCCAGTAGCGGCGCAGGTAGAGCCGACCTTCGTCCAGTACCAGTGGGCCGTTGCCCTCCCCCTCTTCAACCGCAGACCAGTTCCGCAGGCGCTGCTCCCAGCTGTCGCTCATGCGTGATAACAACGCTTCCGGCAAGGCAACCTCAGCAAATGGGTCAGGCGTTACGGTAATCAGTTCCCGGGGCTGTAGCCTGGCCTGATGGAGTTCCAGGAGCAAATGGCCCTGGCCTGCCTGGTGGCTTACCATCGCCGCCGCCAGCAGGCAGCTGGCGTCAGCGTCTGGCGCCAGCATTGCCAGGCGATGGGCCAGGGCCGCATCCAGATCGCGAATCCAGCCCTGCTCCGCCCAAAAAAAGAGCAGCGCCAGCAGCGCCTGCGGGTCCGCCAGCGCCTGCTCGACAGTGGGTAGCGGGTCTCGCCAGGCGCTCATGACTGATGCTCCTGAACCACATCGGCAGGCTCGGCGCCGGCCAGGCAATCGTCCAGCGCTTCAATAAACGCCAAGGGCGGCTTGAGGGTGATCACGCCCCGGGAGGGCGCCTCGATACCGCGCAGAAATACCAGCATGGCACCGCCCACATCGCGCTCATAGTCGTAAGCCT
>JBLRXF010000095.1:0-9760 GCA_047920875.1 Haliea sp.
GAGGCCGAAGGGAATCACGTCGCGGATTCCAGCGGCGCTGCGCTCGGTCTCGTAGATGAATTTCTGGGTGGCGTTCCAGCCAGTGCCGCCGTATTCCCTGGGCCAGCCCGGGGCGATCCAGCCCTGCTTGTAGAGCCGTTTCTGCCAGTCGATGACCGCGTCCTTGAAGGTCTCGAGGTTGTTCAGGCGCGCCTGCAGCTCGGCGTCATAGGCCTCGGCGAAGAACGCCCGCACTTCATCGCGAAACGCGATATCTTCCGGAGCAAAACTTGTATCCACGATAACACCTCTTCTGTTGTCCAAAAGCGACCGGGGCCGCCGTTTACTAATCCTGTCGGAACAGAGCCAAAAACTGCAGCAAGGTCCCCTTGTCGGCCAGACCGCCGGAGACCTTGAGAGTGCCGTCCGCCAGCGCCAGCGGGAACCCGCGCTGGCCGCTGACCAGGTCCAGCCAATCACCGGCATTGACGGTCACCACCACGCCGCCTTCTTCCGCGATCGAGTCCAGGGCTTCGATGGCGGCAATCTGGTTGCGCACATGGATGGCGTATTGCGCACCCTGGTCCGGGAACACAAACACCACCCGTTGATCGACACCGGCGCTGCGCGCCGGATCCAGACTGACCGCCATGGTCCGCAGGACGCCGGCGATGGGAAAGTCGCGGGCGAATTCCACCCGCTCAGCGGTCAGCGGCGAAGGCGCAACCGCCACACGACCCTCCAGTTCCAGCGCCTCGGTCAGGTACCAGTTGCGCGCGTTCGGATTTGGCGTCTCGCTGGCAAGGGTACGCAGGGCCCGCGCCTTAAGGTCAGCGGCAACCGGGACAGAACCGGGATTGGCTGCCAGTACCAGGTCTGCCAGCTCCGCTGCCCACTGGGGATCCTGCGCCAACCTGGCTTCCGCCTCCGTCATCACTGCGGCCTCCCCGCCAGCCAGGTCCAGAAGGCGGCTGGCGCGGGTGGCAGCGGGTGTCGGGAACAGGTTGCTGCTGTTGCCGTCGTACCAGCCCAGGTAACCGGCGTAAATGGCCCGCACTGACCAGGCCACTGTGCCATAGAACGGCTGCAACCAGGGATGAGCGGCCAGTTCGGACGGCAGCTGCAGGCTGGCCGCAAGCGTCAGCGCATCCACGCCCTGGTTGATGCCACGCACGGTCTGGTCATGCACATACTGGATGGCATCGCTGTAGGCGCCCAGAATGTCATCGACCGCCTCCGCCCCCGATACCGGACGGGTGTGGCTGGGGATCAGGTGCTCCGCGCCCAGATCGCGCATGCTGCGCACGCTCTGGGCCCACTGCATGACGTCGCGATAGCGGGTGCCGCGGATGGTGTAGAGATTGGGGAAGGCCTTGTAGACGTTGTCGCCGGGCAGCAGGACCTTCTCTTCGGGCAGCCACACCAGAATCTGGTCATCGGTTTCTCCAGGCGCGTGCAGCAGCACCAGACGCCGGCCGGCGATAGTGACCTCGAGCCGGTCCTCGAAGGTGTGGGTGGGCTGCAGCAGGCCAAACAGGTCCTTGTCCACCCCGGGTGTATGAGCCAGCGCGGGGCCGATGCCGTCGTTGACAATGCTCTCTCCACCCGCGGCCAGGTAGTTGCCGAACATGCGGAAAGAGCGCGTCTCGATCACCGGTCGCAGTACGTTCATGATGCGTTCGATGTGCGACCAGGTGGTCGCGTGAGCATAGACAGGCACGTCCCGCCCCTGCGCAAACGCGGCGGCTCCGAAGATGTGATCCGTGTGATTGTGAGTGTAGATAATCGCCGCAACGGGCTTGTCGGTTATGCGGTCGAATTCCGCCTTGATTGCCCTTGCCGCGCCCAGGGACTCGGTAGTGTCGACAATAATGACGCCGTCATCACCCTCGATCAGGATGACGTTGGCCAGCGCGTAGCCAATCGCCACGTGGATGCCGGGGACCACCTCGATGATATCCTGCCGAAACTCGGCGGAATGGGCCGCGAGCGCCTCGCTGGTCACAGGCCCTGGTCCGGCAGGAGGCGCCTGATCGCCACCACAGCCGACCAGTACAGCGCCAAACAGCAGCGTCAGCATGGCTGCGGTGGTCCACCTGATCGCTGTAGTCAATGCCTTCGCCATGCCGGTTTTGACCTTCGGGTATGTTTTTCATCGCAAGGGCATGTACCTTAACGATTCCGGCACCGCAAAACAAGAACCCGCAGGATCAGTACAGCAGGCTGTAAAGCTTGCGCTGGTACTCCACCGCCAGGGGATCGCCCTTGCCCAGGCTGGCAATGGTGTCGAGCAGGGTCTTCTTGCTGGCGCCGTCGCCGTGATTCAGATCCTGCCGGAGAATGGTGATCAGCTGCTCCATCGCCTCGCGGTAGTAGCCGGCGTTGCTGTACTGCACCGCCAGCTGATGGCGCACATCGTGGTTGTCGGGCTCTGCTGCCAGGCGCTGCTCCAGGGCTTCAACTTCCGGGGAACGAGCCGCCTCGCGCTTCAATTTCGCCTGGGCCAGCAGCTGCTCCCAGGACGAGTCCTGGTCCACCATTTTCACCGTGGCGAGCACCGCGTCGGCATCATCCAGGCGATTGCCTTCAATCAGGGCGTGAGCGTAGGCCAGGGTGATGTCATGGCGCTGACGTGAATCCTCGAAGGCCTGCCGCAGGGGCGCCAGCGCGGAACTGAAGTCTCCCTCCGCCATCAGCGCCTGACCCTGCTGCAAGAGGGCATCCCAGGGCTTGGGCAGGTACTTCTCCAGCAGTTCACGCACCTGCTGCTCGGACTGGGCGCCGACAAAGCCGTCTACCGGCTGCCCGCCCTGCATCACCATCACCGTCGGCAGGCTGCGCACACCGAACTGCTGGGTGATCATGGGCTGCTGGTCGGCATTGACCTTGGCCAGCAGAAAGGCGCCGGCGTATTCCCTGGCCAGCTTTTCCAGCAGCGGCATCAGGGTCTTGCAGGGGCCGCACCAGTCGGCCCAGAAATCCACCACCACCGGGCGCTGATAGGACTCCTCGATCAACAGCGCGGCGGCGTTGCTTTCATCAATAGTGACAATGTCTTGTTCGGTCACGCCGGGATTTCCTCTTCTGTTGGAGCGCACTCTGTGCGCGATCGCCCGCGGAGCGGGCTCCTACACTACCAAGGCCGGGTGCTAGAGGCCCAGCACGTCCTGCATATCGTACAGCGCCGGCTTGCGCCCGGTCAGCCAGCCCGCGGCACGCACCGCCCCGCGGGCGAAGGACATGCGGCTGGAAGCCTTGTGGGTAATCTCGACGCGCTCGCCGTCTGCCGCAAAAATCACCGTATGGTCGCCGACGATATCGCCGGCACGGACGGTGGCAAAGCCGATCGTCTCGCGCTCGCGGGCGCCGGTCTGGCCCTCGCGGCCATACACGGCCACCTCCGCCAGGTCGCGGCCGAGGGCATTGGCGACGACGCCGCCCATGGACAGCGCGGTACCGGAGGGTGCATCGATCTTGTGCCGGTGATGCGCCTCGACAATCTCTATGTCGACATCATCACCCAGCACCCGCGCCGCCATATCCAGAAGCTTGAAGCAGAGGTTGACGCCGGTGCTGAAATTCGAGGCCTTGCACACCGGCACCCGGGCGGCGGCGCGCTTGATCTCCTCATCCTCACTGGCGTTAAAGCCGGTGGTACCAATGACAATCGCCTTGCCCGCCTCGGCGCAGAGCGCGAGGTTGGAGAGGGTCGCCGCCGGGACGGTGAAGTCGATCAACACATCGATACTGTCGATGACTGCCGCCAGATCACCGGATACGGTGACACCGATCCTGCCCAGGCCAGCGAGCTCGCCGGCGTCGGCACCTATCAGGCTGCTACCGGGTTGCTCCAGAGCCGCGGTCAATTCCAGCCCGGGAGCCTGGCCAATGGCCTCGATCAGCGTGCGCCCCATGCGGCCGGCGGCGCCGGTAATCCCCACGCGTGTCGTCATGGCTTCATATCGTCAAAAAATGCCTTCACACCCTCGAACCAGCTGGTCTGGCGGGGCGACTGCGCGTCTCCGCCCTGGCCGAGGCTCTCCTGGAACTCTTTCAGCAATTCCTTCTGCTTCTTGTTCAGGTTCACCGGCGTCTCCACCACCGCTCGGCACAGCAGGTCGCCCACCGCACCGCCGCGCACGGGCTTCACGCCCTTGCCGCGCAGGCGGAACAACTTGCCTGTCTGGGTTTCCGCCGGGATTTTCAGCTTCACCCGACCGTCCAGAGTAGGCACTTCGAGCTCTCCCCCCAGCGCTGCCGCAACAAAGGTAATCGGCACCTCACAGTACAGGTTCTTGCCGTCGCGCTCGAAAATCGGGTGCTGGCGCACAGACATCTGCACGAACAGATCCCCGGGCGGCCCGCCGTCCGGACCCGCCTCGCCTTCACCGGACAGGCGAATGCGATCACCGGTATCCACACCCGGGGGCACCTTCACCGACAGGGTCTTGGTCTTCTCAACCCGGCCCTGGCCCCGGCATTTGGGGCAAGGGTCGGCAATCATCTTGCCGCGACCGCGACAGGTCGGGCATGTCTGCTGGACCTGGAAAAAGCCCTGCTGCATGCGCACCTGGCCAATGCCGCCGCAGGTGGAGCAGGAGACCGGCGCACTGCCCTTGCGCGCCCCCGAGCCGTCACATTCATCACAGCCGGACAGCGAGGGCACCTTGATCTCGACGGTAGTGCCGCGCACCGCATCCTCAAGCGAAATATCCAGGGTATAGCGCAGATCCGAACCGCGCTGGGGACCACCGCGTCCGCGACCGCCACCACCGCCAAAAATATCGCCGAATACGTCGCCAAAGATGTCGCTGAAGCTGCCACCACCAAAGCCACCACCGCCCATATTGGGGTCCACGCCCGCATGGCCGAAGCGGTCGTAGGCCGCCCGCTTCTCGCTGTTCATCAGCACATCGTAGGCTTCGGTGGCTTCCTTGAACTTCTCGTCCGCGTCCGGGTCATCCGGGTTGCGGTCCGGGTGGTACTTCATGGCCACCCGGCGATAAGCCTTCTTGATGTCCTTCTCATCGGCCGCTTTCTCGACCCCGAGCACTTCGTAGTAATCGCGTTTTGACATAGACAGCCTGGCGTTAAACCGCACCCTCGCAAATGATCACGCGGGCTCTTGAGTCCCGCGTGGTCAGTGTTGACATCCGGGGCGGCTGCCCGCCCCGTGTGACAGAAGCGTTACCGCTTACTTCTTGTCGTCGTTCACTTCCTCGAACTCGGCATCCACCGCGTCATCGCCGCTCTGGGCCTCGCCATCGCCACCGGCAGCACCCTGGGCCGCACCGGCCTGGGCCTGGTACATTTTCTGCGCCACCGGGCCGGTGGTTTCGGTCAGCTTGGCAGCCGCGGCGTCGATGGCGTCCTTGTCGTTCGCTTTCAGTGCCTCTTCCGCCTGCGCGATAGCGGCTTCAATCGCGGCTTTCTCGTCGGCGGTGGCGTTGTCGCCAGCCTCTTCCAGCGTCTTGCGGGCCGCATGCACGAGGCCGTCGCAGGTGTTGCGGGCGCTGACCAGCTCCTCGAACTTCGCGTCCGCATCGGCGTTGTTCTCGGCATCCGTCACCATCCTCTGGATTTCCTCCTCGCTCAGGCCGCCGGAGGCGGTGATGCGGATGGACTGCTCCTTGCCGGTCGCCTTGTCCTTGGCGGAGACATTGAGGATACCGTTGGCATCCAGGTCGAAGGTCACCTCGATCTGCGGCATGCCGCGGGGTGCCGGCGGGATGTCCGCCAGGTCAAAACGGCCCAGGGACTTGTTCTGTGCCGCCTGCTTGCGCTCGCCCTGGACCACGTGGATGGTCACCGCAGTCTGGTTGTCGTCCGCCGTGGAGAAAGTCTGCGACTTCTTGGTCGGAATGGTTGTGTTCTTCTCGATCAGCGGCGTGGCAACGCCACCCATGGTCTCGATACCCAGGGTCAGCGGCGTAACGTCCAGCAGCAGCACGTCCTTGACCTCACCGGACAGCACCGCACCCTGAATCGCAGCGCCCATGGCGACCGCTTCGTCCGGGTTCACATCCTTGCGCGGCTCCTTGCCGAAGAAGTCCGCCACCGCCTTCTGTACCATCGGCATGCGGGTCTGTCCGCCCACCAGGATCACGTCGTTGATCTCGCTGGGACTCAGGCCTGCGTCCTGCAGCGCCATCTTGACCGGCTCCATCGAGCGCTTGACCAGCTCCTCGACCAGGGACTCCAGCTTGGAGCGCGAGAGCTTCACCACCAGGTGCTTGGGGCCGGTTGCGTCTGCCGTGATGTACGGCAGGTTGACTTCGGTCTGCTGACTGGAGGACAGCTCGATCTTCGCTTTCTCGGCGGCTTCTTTCAGGCGCTGCAGCGCCAGCGGATCATTGTGCAGGTCGATGCCGCTTTCCTTCTTGAACTCCGCCGCCAGATACTCGATCAGGCGCATATCGAAATCTTCACCACCGAGGAAAGTGTCGCCGTTGGTGGACAGCACCTCGAACTGGTGCTCGCCATCCACTTCAGCGATCTCGATGATGGAGATGTCAAAGGTACCGCCGCCCAGGTCGTACACCGCGATGGTGCGATCGCCCTGGGCCTTGTCCATGCCGTAGGCCAGCGCGGCGGCTGTGGGCTCATTGATGATGCGCTTCACTTCCAGGCCGGCGATGCGGCCCGCGTCCTTGGTGGCCTGGCGCTGGGAATCATTGAAGTAGGCCGGCACGGTAATCACCGCCTCGGTCACCGCCTCGCCAAGGTATTCCTCGGCGGTGCGCTTCATCTTGCGCAGCACTTCTGCGGACACCTGCGGCGGCGCCATTTTCTCGGTCTTGGCCTGAACCCAGGCATCGCCGTTATCGGCTTCGATGATCTTGTAGGGGACCATCTTGATGTCTTTCTGGACAACGTCGTCCTTGAACTTGCGCCCGATCAGGCGCTTGACGGCGTACAGGGTGTTGTTGGGGTTGGTGACCGACTGGCGCTTGGCACTCTGGCCCACCAGGATTTCACCGTCTTCCGTATACGCAACAATGGAGGGCGTCGTGCGATCCCCCTCGGAGTTCTCGATGACCCGCGCCTTGCCGCCTTCCAGCACGGCTACGCAGGAGTTGGTGGTACCCAGGTCGATACCGATTATCTTGCCCATGTGTTCGTCTCCTCATGCGGGCCGGCACTGCCGGCCACCTTGTCTCAGTTGATCTCTATATTGGCCCTGAGCAAAATATTTCAAGGGCCTGCCCGATGGCAGCCTAGGGCGCTGCTGGCGCCTTGCTCACCATGACCATGGCCGGGCGCACCAGCCGGGCGTTCAGGGTGTAGCCCTTCTGCATTACCGCGATCACGGTATTGGGCTCGGCATCGGGGTTTTCCACCAGACTCATGGCCTGATGCAGTTGCGGGTCGAAGGGCTCACCCTGGGGGTCAACCGGCTCGATGTTGAACTTGCGCAGGGCATCGGTGAAGCTCTTGAGGGTCAGTTCCACGCCTTCGATGATCGGCTTGACCGACTCATCGTGGCCGGCGGTAACCGCCAGCGTCCGCTCCAGGTTATCGACCACTGGCAGGAGCTCCTTGCAGAAGGACTCCAGCGCGAACTTGCGCGCCTTGTCCACATCCTGCTCGGCGCGGCGTTTGATGTTCTGGGCGTCGGCCTGAGCCCGCAGGGCGGCATCCCGGGCGGCATTGAGATCTTCCTCAAGCTTCGCCATCAGCTCCTCCGGAGTGGCGTCATTGTCACCCTGGGCGGCGTCGGCTGTCACGGAATCGGCGACCTCGGCGGCCATTTCAGACGCCGGGGACTCTTCGGTTTCGGGTTTGTTCTGTTCGCTATCAGCCACGTCTCTACTCCATCAATGGCAAATCAGAATTGAGTAACAGGCAGGACCCCACGGGCTGCCCACCAGCTGCTTCCCAGAGATATTGGGACTCAGGCGGGCTTTTCAAGGCCCGCAAGAACACTGTAGGAGCGCGGTCCCCGCGCGATCGCCCGCAAAGCGGGCTCCTGCACAGGCCCGATAAAAAAACGCCGGCACAGGGCCGGCGTTCAAGCGGGGTAACTCAATAGACCATTACAGCGCGCCGGGAACCGTCCAGCCTTCGAACCAGAGGGTGGTGGCGTTAGGATCGACCGCACCAGCGTAGTCAGTTACGTCAAAGAAGTCGGGATCAGCAACGCTGACCGGATAGGTCGCGTTGATGTCCTGGATGTCCAGAGGACCTACGGCAGAGGCTTCCGGCGCCTGAGAAGCATAGTTCCCATCCAGCTGCACATCTGACACCAGTGAGGGCAGCAGGACCACGTCGCCGCTGATGTCGCAATCTGCGACCACATTGGTGTAGACCAGTTCAGTGCCTACCTGCGCCGCACGCGATGCGTTGACACAGGTGGTCTCACCCTGGAAGGCGTCGTCATAGGTAAACACGGAATGGTGGATAAAGCCGCCAGAGGTGGCCTTGAACACCGCCGCCGTTGCGTTGGCGCCGCCACCGATGAACGTGGCGTTGGCAATGGTAGGGATGGACAGAAAGTCCAGTGTGCCTTCGGTATCGGCCTCGATGAGGTTACCGCTGGCATCCGGGCCCTGGATAGCAAGCAGGTACTGCACGTTGCCGTTCCAGCCTTCGTCCCAGTCGATGGAGTCGTCCTGGTTGCCGGTCAGCACCAGGTAACGGGTGTCAACCGTGCCGCCGTAGTACTCGATACCGTCGTCGGCGTTGTTGTGGATGTGGATATATTCCAGAACGGTGCCGCGGCCAACCCCAATAAGGGAGATACCGTTGATCTCGTTACCGGTGGCGAACTCGAAGCCGCCTTCAGCAACCACGACATAGCGCAGCACACCGCTGCTGTCATCGGGAGAATAGCCCCCGCCGAAACCGGATTCACCTTCAGAGTCGATGTTGCAGGCAACAGCGCCCTGGTCAGCAGTCAGGCACTCGTTGTGCGGTGCGTAGCCGTGCAGAATCAGGCCGCCCCACTCGCCCACACCGTCGAATCCCGGGCTGTCTGAACTGAAGACGATTGGTGCGTCAGCGGTACCCTCTGCCAGAATCTTCGAACCGCGGGTGATGATGAGGTTGGCGAAGCTGCCGGTCTGGCCCTTGATCTGGGTGCCGGGCTGGATACTGAGTGTCGCGTCAACGACGGCGTTGCCGTTGGCGAGAGTGCCTTCATCGATGGACATCTCCTGGTTGCCGTTGCCCACGGTCACTCGAGACTCCATGAACCAGACCTTGTCGCTGGTGAGGGTGCGGTCAACCAGAATGGTGGCCGGAAGCTGGCAGACGTCGTTGCCATTGGCATCCTTCGGCCTGGCAGAGGACCACTCCGGGCAGGTAGACGTGGTGCTGCCGACATCGCCACCACCGCCAGCTGCAGGCGGGTTGGTGATCGTGGTTGGCGCGTCAATATTGATGTTGGCCTCGTCGCCTTCGGAACATCCGTAAAGGCCGCCGAGAGAGCTGAGCACCGCCGTAGCGATAGCCAATTTCTTCAGTTTCATAACTTCTCCTGGGTTTTCTCTGGTACGTTAAGTTTACTGCTGCCCCACGGCGAGCTTCCGATCAGAACTGCCAATCGAATCCTGCTTTCACTTCAAAACCACGCTTGTACTTCTGGAAGATATTGCCGCCCTGAGTGAACTCCACTTCTGCGTCGAGGATGTTTTCCAGCTTGGCGCGGAAGGTAAATCTGTCGGACCAGGCGTAGCGATACACCAGGTTCATCTCCAGGCGCGGCTCGAGAATGACGTCCGGCTGGCCAGAGACGCCGACGTCAACGATAGTGTCGCCAACCTGATTCAACAGCAGGGTG
>JBLRXF010000096.1:0-9680 GCA_047920875.1 Haliea sp.
GTGTTGGCGCTGTCAGCAGAGCCAGCCGCGGCATGTGCGCTCAGCAGCCTCCGCAGGTGCTGTCCGAGGGGTACAAGGTGGGGGATATTCAGGTGCAAGCTGGTTTTCAGGCCGGCACCGTGAATGATGTGTGAAACATCTCGCGCCACCAGTCGCGGCAGCCACAGCGCCACGGTAAGCAATCCCGCGCAGATGCCCACCAGCAGCAGCCCCAATACCAGCAGGAGCGGCCATCGGCTGATGCCCAGACTCTCGAGCAGTTCGGCAGAGGGCGTAAAAGTCACCTCCCAGGCAGTATCGGCAATCGTGTGCGTAGTCTGGAAGAGGTGACCCTCAGGGCTGGCCTGGCCCACACGAATAAAATCCATGCGCTCGTTGCCATAGACTTGTCGCAGTACCACTTCGCCCAGATTGCCGTTGCTGCCCTGCAGGCGCGCAGTCAGCAGCTGCTCTTTCAGCCGACCCAGGATGACGGTGCGGTTTTCGTCTGCCTCGAAACCGTGGCTGAGAGATGCCAGGGAGATGACCAGCTCGCCGTCAAGGCGGTAGGTTTCGGGGCGCACACCTTCACCGGCAGCGGCCCGGCGTATCAGGTCGACCTCGATGTGGTTGCGCAGGCCAAACTGCCCTTCACTCAGAGTGGCGGTGCCCATATCCGTCAGGGGTATCAGCCTGAGCGCGGAGAATTCGGGGAAGTAGGCCAGCAGTATCCGCCCCAGAGCTGCGGGTTCGACACCTTCATGCAGCTCCCGTTGCCAGGGGGTTGCGCTACCCGCTTGCTGCAGGCGCAGCCCGAGGTCCTGAAGCAAGGTCGACAGACTCGTCGCCCGTTCTCTGGCAACCATGGCGCTGACTTCATGGATCTGCTGGCGCTCCAGCTGGGGATCGCGCAGCAGGGTCAGGTAGGCGAACCCGGCCAGCAGCGGCCCCAGCGCCAACAGCAGGGCCAGTGCAGTTACCCTGAACAGAGGCCTGCTGCCGGCAACAATGCCGCGGCTGTTGTGAGGATCCTGGTCAGTCATCCGCGGCGTCCAGCCGAGCAGCAATCAGTGCTATCAGATCCCGGGCAATTGCGGCCTTGCTCGCCCGTTCCAGTGCTTGGCTGCCGCTGCGCCAGAGTACGGTCACGGCATTCTGTTCGCTGTTGAAGCCAATCGTGGCGTCGGAGACATCGTTGGCGACAATCATATCCAGGCCCTTGCTCTCCAGCTTGCCCCGGGCATAGGTCAGTACTTCGCTGGTCTCCGCGGCGAATCCCACGGTGAATGGCGCGCCGGCACTGGCGCTCACAGTTGCCAGAATATCCGGGTTGCGCTCCAGTTCGAGCGTGATGGTTGCCGCCCCTTTCTTGATTTTTTGCCCGGCCACGGTGGTGGGGCGATAGTCCGCCACCGCCGCGCAGGCAATAAAAATATCGCACTCCGCTGCCAGAGTCAGGCATTCGCGCAGCATGTCCCCGGCACTTTGGACGTCAATTCTGTGCACATGATCTGGCGTTGCCAGATGTACCGGCCCACTGACCAGGGTGGTGCGCGCGCCGGCATCGGCCGCGGCCTGCGCGAGGGCGTAGCCCATTTTGCCGGAGCTGTGATTGGAGAGGTAGCGCACGGGGTCCAGCGCCTCCCGGGTGGGGCCCGCCGTAATCACCACGCGCCGGCCAGCCAGCAGACCGCTGCTGAACAGGGAGGCGGCTGCCTGGGCAATGGCAGCAGGCTGTTCCATGCGGCCCGGACCGATGTCGCCGCAGGCCTGCTCCCCGTCCGCAGGACCGACCATGCGGAATCCGCGCTCTGTCAGGGTGGCTACATTGGCGCTGGTCGCCGGGTCGCGCCACATCTGCTGGTTCATCGCCGGCGCCAGCAGCTTGGGCGCGGCAGTAGCAAGGGCGACAGTGGTAAGAAGATCGTCAGCGCGCCCCGCCGCTGCCGCCATCCGGTCTGCTGGAAGAATTGCCACTCGTCGAACTCGGCCGAATCGGGCAGGCTAAAGCCGCCGAGGAAATCGCCGGTGTAGAGGGCGACGGCTGCCTCCAGGTCCGCGGTGGCGGGTGCCACCAGCAGCAGGTCGGCCCAGCGGGCGAGTTCGATATGGCCCATGCCGAGCTCGGCCTCGGTATCCAGCAGCTCGGTGTGGACCGGCCTGCCCGAGAGTGCCTGCAGCGTGAGCGGGGTGATGAACTCGCAGGCGCCGCGAGTCATGATGACCCGCACATCCGCGCCCAGCTCCTTCAGCTGACGTACCAATTCCGCAGCCTTGTAGGCTGCGATGCCCCCGCTGACGCCGAGCACAACATTGCGATTGAAAAGATGTGCCACTGCAGCCACCGAACTGGGACAATAGGTATGTAAAGGAAACAATAACATGGCATTGCCAGGGAGGGTAAGCCGATGTCGATCAGGCAATGGGGCGCCGGTGAAGGGCCCCGGGACAAGTTGTTGCAGCGGGGGGCGTCGTCCCTGTCGGACGCGGAGGTGCTGGCGGTAATGCTGCGCACCGGGCGCCGGGGTCACAACGCACTCGATATGGCGCGGGAGCTGCTGCTGCGGTTTGGCAGTCTGTCGGGGCTGCTGGGGGCGGGGCAGGAGACCCTGCTGGGCAGCCCCGGCATGGGTGCTGGCAAGGTCGCGCAGCTGGTGGCGGCGCTCGAGCTGGCCCGCCGCCATGCGCTTGAAGAAGCCAGGGCAGGGAGTGCTCTTTGCAGCCCGCGGGAAACCCGCCGCTTCCTGCAGCATCACCTCGGGGGCCAGCAGCGGGAGGTGTTTACCTGCCTGTTTCTGGACAATCAGCACCGAATCCTGCGCTGCGAGGATCTCTTTTACGGTACGCTGGACGGCGCCGCCGTGTACCCACGTGAGGTGGCGGTTCGCGCCCTGCAGTACCATGCCGCTGCGGTCATTTTGGCACACAACCACCCCTCCGGAGTTGCCGAGCCCAGCCAGGCTGATCGACGCATCACTGAGCGCCTGCAGTCCGCCCTGGGTCTGCTCGACATCCGGGTGCTGGATCACGTCATCATCGGTCGTGGGCAGAGCTACTCCTTCGCCGAAAGCGGCCTGTTGTAGCCCCCGCTTTTGCTTGCGAAGCGGGAGGTCTTCTGGTATAAAGTCGCGCTCCGCGCGGCCGGGGTACCCTTTTACACCCCTTTGGCCACACCACTATTCAATTCCCGTAGTTATGGGAGAGGCGAACATGGCAAGAGTATGTCAGGTCACCGGCAAGCGTCCGGTCACCGGTAACAACGTATCACACGCGAAAAACCGCACCCGTCGTCGTTTTTTGCCCAATCTGCACCAGCACCGGTTCTGGGTTGAGTCCGAGAAGCGCTTCATTTCCCTGCGGGTTTCCAGCAAGGGCATGCGCATTATCGACAAAAAGGGCATCGACCAGGTGTTGAGCGATATTCGCGCCAACGGCATCAAGGTCTGAGCAGTCAGAGCTGAAGGAGAAACAGCATGAGAGACAAGATCAGAATGATTTCGTCAGCCGGTACAGGCCACTTCTATACCACTGACAAGAACAAGCGCACTACCCCGGACAAGCTGGAAATGAAGAAATTCGATCCGGTTGTGCGCAAGCATGTCATGTACAAGGAAGGCAAGATCAAGTAATTGACCGCCGTCTTTTCTGTGCGTAGAACCCCGGCTCAGGTCGGGGTTTTTTGTGGCGGTCACTGATGCCTGAGCTGCCAGAAGTCGAGACCACCCGCCGCGGCGTTGAGCCCTGGAGTTGCGGCCAGCGTGTTGTTGCGGTGCAGGTGCGTGAACCGCGCCTGCGTTGGCCAGTGCCGCCGGATCTGGCCCTGCGCCTGCAGGGGCAATTGATCGAGGCGGTGGAGCGGCGGGCGAAGTATCTCCTGTTCCGCACCGCGGGCGGCAGCCTGCTGGTCCATCTCGGCATGTCGGGGTCCCTGCGGGTGATCCGCGATGCCAGCCCCCTGCTGCGTCATGACCATGTAGAAATCCTGCTCGCCAGCGGCGACCGCCTGCGCTTCAACGATCCTCGCCGGTTTGGTTGCATGCTGTGGCTGGAGCCAGGCGCCTCGCACTCACTGCTCGACGGTCTGGGACCTGAGCCGCTGGCCGCCGATTTCAGCGGCGAGGTTCTCTACCACCGCTCTCGCGGTCGCCGCGCTCCCGTGAAACCTTTTCTGATGGACGGCCGCATTGTAGTGGGTGTGGGTAATATTTACGCCAATGAGGCGCTGTTCCTGGCCGGCATCCGCCCGGACCGCCCGGCCGGCCGCATTGGCCTCGCTCGCTACCAGCGCCTGGTTGACCATGTAAAGCAGGTGCTGACTTCTGCGATCAGTCAGGGCGGTACGACATTGCGCGATTTTGTCGGCGGTGACGGCAAGCCGGGTTACTTCGCCCAGCAGTTGTATGTCTATGGCCGTGGCGGGCAACCCTGCAAGCGTTGCCAGCGGCCCCTGCGCGAGCGTCGGCTGGGGCAGCGAGCGACGGTCTATTGCGTGACGTGTCAGCGCTGAACAGGCTAAACTGCAGGCGTCGCCTGCGGGGGCAGGTCCTTATGGGGAGTCAGAAAATGAAAACAACGTCTGTGAGCCGTCGTCTTGCCTCTGCAGCATTGCTGGCCTCCCTGGTCACCGCAGCGCCGCTGTGGGCCCAGACCGCAGTCGATGAAAGCCCTTCCGCCGGCGCCATGGTCGGGGATCTGCTGGTTGCGCGTCCCATCGGCCTGGTCATGACCGTAGGCGGCACGGCGGCCTGGATCGTCAGCTTGCCCTTCACCCTCATGGCGGGGCATGCCGGGGAGGCTGCTGAAACCCTGATGGTCGGTCCGGCGGAATCCACGTTCCTGCGCTGCCTGGGTTGCCGCGAGACCGGCTATACCAACAAGGATATTGAGCGCAACCGTGCTCGCCGGGAGGCGGCCGAAGCCCGGTCTGCAGACTAGCTGAATCTCGCCTGCAGGGCTCGCGCGACGGGTTCGGGCACGAAAGAAGTGATATCGCCCTTCAGCGCCGCGATCTCCCTCACCAGGGACGATGAGATATAGGACAAATGCTCCGAGGGCGTCAGGAATACGCTCTCGAATTCCGGATCCATCGCCCGATTCATATTGGCCAGCTGGAACTCGTACTCGAAATCTGCCACCGCACGCAATCCTCTCAGCACACAGCGTGAATTCTGGCTTTTTACGAAATCGATCAACAGGTTGCTGAATCCCACCACTTCGACATTATCCAGATGCTGCAGGGCCTCCTGGCACAGCTCTACCCGCTGTTGCAGGGAGAACAGGGGGGTCTTCTTCTCGCTGTGGGCAACCGCGACCACTACCTTGCCGAACAGGCGCGCAGCCCGCTCGGTCAGGTCGACGTGGCCATTGGTGATCGGGTCGAAGCTGCCCGGGTAGATAACGGTATGTGTTCGCATGGTAACGCCCGGTGCCTGGAAACAAGCTGCGGATGGTAAACACTCACTGATCCCCGTGCAAATCCTCCGCCACGGCAGTTTCCAGGGCTGCAATCTGGTGCCGATACAGGCGGTAGTTGACTGCGCCGGCGCTTCTGTCCCGATGTAGCTGCCAGGATTCCGGTGGCTCCGCTGCCCTGTCTCCAGCGCCGGTTTCAATATAGATACAGGCCTCCGCGGTTAGCAGAGCTTGCGCTTCAAGCAGCTCGCAGGCGGGGGCTATCAGTCCCTGGCCGAATGGCGGGTCGAGGAACACGATGTCCCAGGGGCTTTTGGTCCGGGCCAGAAAGTCGCTGGCTCGGGCGGCGTGGCAGCTACCCAGGGCCTGTGCGCCCAGATCCTGCAGATGGCGCTGGATTTGTGCCAGGCTGGCGGAGTTGTTGTCAACGAAATCGCAGTGCGCGGCACCGCGGGACAGTGCCTCCAGGCCAAGGGCGCCGGAGCCGCTGAACAGGTCCAGGCAGCGGGCGTCGCGGATATCCGCGGCGAGCCAGTTGAACAGGGTTTCGCGCACCCGATCAGGTGTGGGGCGCAGACCTTCGGCCGCAGTGAAGCGCAGCTTGCGCCCGCGCCAGCGGCCCCCGATGATGCGCAGCAGGCCGGCTCCCGCGGACGGGTCCTGTGGCCGCCCCCTGCTCCTCCCTGTCATTTCGCCGCCCCGCCCAAGAGTGATAGGATACGCAATCCCGCAGATGTCCTCCGGCAAACTCTACCACGAGACGCATGAAGTTTTTCAAACGCAACAAGAAAGCCCCCGAGCAGCCCGATGCTGCCGTCGACAGTGCGGCTGCCAGCGGCGCTGCGGAGCTTGCCAAATCCGCTGGCGATACGCCGGAAACCGCTCTGTCGGTGTCAGCGCCCAACGCGGATGCCATGGTTCCCGCTGTTGCGGATGAGTCGGCGGCTCCCGTGATCGAGCCCGCCGAGCGCTTGGTCGCCGCCGCGGAAGCCGGGTTTTTCGCTCGTCTGCGCCGCGGGCTTGGACGCACCAGTGAGACCCTGGTGCAGGGCATGGGAACGCTGTTTCTGGGTCGCAAGGAAATTGACGCCGAATTGCTCGAGGAGCTGGAGTCGCGGCTGCTGCTGGCAGACGTGGGTGTCGACGCGACAATGGAGATTATCGACCGTCTTACCCGAAGGGTGTCGCGCCGGGAGCTGACCAGCCCGGAAGCCTTGCAGCGCGCCCTGCAGGAGGAGCTGCTGGAGGTGCTGCGGCCGTGCGAGCAGCCGCTGCAAGTCAGCGGTAAAAAACCGTTTGTGATCCTGATGGTCGGCGTTAACGGCGTTGGCAAGACCACCACCATCGGCAAGCTGGCGCGTCGCTACCAGGCTGAAGGTCGCTCGGTGATGCTGGCGGCGGGAGACACCTTCCGCGCCGCGGCGGTAGAGCAGCTGCAGGTCTGGGGCCAGCGCCACAACGTGCCGGTCATTGCCCAGCATTCCGGGGCCGACAGCGCCTCGGTAATCTATGACGCCCTGCAAGCGGCCCAGGCGCGCAAGGTCGATATCCTCATAGCCGATACCGCTGGCCGTCTCCACAACAAGGACCACCTGATGGAGGAGCTGCGCAAGGTCGTGCGGGTAATGACCAAACTCGATCCAGAGGCCCCGCACGAAGTGATGCTGGTCCTGGATGCCGGTACAGGCCAGAACGCCCTCACCCAGGCAGCCCAGTTCCAGCAGGTAGTGGGCGTCACCGGTCTGACCCTGACCAAGCTCGATGGCACTGCCAAGGGCGGCATCATTTTCGCCATCGCCCGCAAGCTCGGGCTGCCCATCCGCTTTATCGGGGTCGGTGAGTCTGCTGAGGATTTGCGTCCCTTTGCGGCCGAACCCTTTATCGAAGCCTTGTTCGCGGGTGCCGACCCCGAGCAATGATCACATTTGACCGTGTCAGCAAACGCTACGCGGAGGGCCACGAGGCCCTGAGTGAAGTCAGCGTTGAGATTCGCCAGGACGAACTGGTTTTCCTCACTGGCCACTCCGGTGCGGGCAAGAGCACCCTGCTGCGTCTGATCATGCTGATAGAGCGCCCCAGCCGTGGCCAGGTCATCGTCGATGGCCAGAATCTCGCCAAGGTCAGCGCCCGCGGCATTCCCGCACACCGCCGCAATATCGGCGTGGTATTCCAGAACCACCAGCTGCTGTTTGATCGTTCGGTGTATCACAATGTCGCGCTGCCGCTGGTGATCGCCGGCTACGATCAGCGCGAGGTGGGGCGGCGGGTACGCGCGGCGCTCGACAAGGTAGGCCTGCTGAGCAAGGAGCGTGCCCTTCCAATCACGCTGTCTGGCGGAGAACAGCAGCGGGTGGGCATAGCCCGTGCCGTGGTGGCGCGGCCGCGGATCCTGCTCGCGGACGAGCCTACCGGCAACCTCGACCCGGCTCTTTCGGCGGAAATCATGCAGCTTTTCGAGGCCTTCAACCAGGTGGGTGTGACCGTGCTGATCGCCAGCCATGACCTGGCCCTCATTTCCCGCCTGCGCCACCGTATCCTGACCCTGCGCGACGGGCGCCTGGTGAGCAACCGCGCATGAGCGTGAACGACAGCAAAATGCGGCGAGAGGGAGCCAGCACCAGCCGCGCGCGCCTGAGTCATCGCTTCAACGGCTGGCTGACCCATCACCGCCTGTCCGCCGCCGATAGTCTGGGGCGGATACTCGACAACCCGGTTTCCAGCCTGCTCACCTGGCTGGTGATCGGCATTGCCCTGGCGCTGCCCGCAGCGCTCAATGTCGCCCTGGACAATGCCCGTCAGCTCAGTGACAAGTGGGACAGTCCCGCCCAGCTGTCGCTGTTCCTGACCGCAACGGCCAGCGCGGAGCAGACCCGGGAGCTCTATCAGGAGCTGCAGGGGCGTGCGGATATTGCGGAAGTGGTGTTGGTTTCCCGGGAAGAGGCGCTGGCGGAATTCAGCCTGCTGTCCGGGTTTGCCGATGTTCTCGATAGCCTGGACAGTAACCCCCTGCCGGACCTGCTGCTGGTAACACCTGTACCGGACGCCGGGCCGGTGGCGTCCCTCCATGAAGAGCTGTCCACGGATCCGCGTATTGCAGAGGCCGTCCTGGACATGGCCTGGCTGGAGCGGCTCAACACCCTGATGGAGCTGAGCCGGCGCATGGTGCTGGCCCTGGGCGGCGTGTTGGTGGCCGGAGTCGTGCTCATTCTGGGTAATACCATTCGCCTGGCGATCGAGAGTCGGCGCGAGGAAATCGTGGTGGTCAAGCTGGTGGGCGGCAGCAATGGCTTCGTCCGCCGGCCTTTCCTCTATACCGGGCTCTGGTATGGGGTCGGCGGAGGCTTTTTCGCCGCCCTGCTGGTTGCGGCGGCGCTGTGGTTCCTCGGTGAGCCTGTGGCCCGGCTGGCTGAGCTCTACCAGAGCCGTTTCACCCTGGGAGGTCTGGGCATCATGGGCAGCCTCAACCTTGTTGTGCTCGGTGGGCTGCTGGGCCTTGCGGGTGCCTGGCTGGCTGTTTCCCGCCATCTGGGCCGCATAGCGCCGCGCTGATAGTTGCCCTAACCCACTGTTTAACAAGCCTATTACCCCAGCAGACGGGGTTTGTCGGGGAACTTTGCCGCAATTAGCACTCTAAGGAAATGAGTGCTAAACTTCGACGCAGTGATTATGGAGACCCTCGCATGAGCAAAACCCTGCTGCCGCTCGACCAGATGGTCCCGGGCGCCAATCTCGCGGCCTATGTGCAGGCGGTGAGCAGTATTCCGCTGCTGACCCCGGAGCGTGAGAAAGAGCTGGCCGAGGATCTGTACTACAACGACAACCTTGAGGCGGCCCGCCAGCTGGTCATGTCGCACCTGCGTTTCGTGGTCCACATCGCCCGCAGCTACTCCGGTTATGGTCTGGCAGAAGCGGATCTGATCCAGGAGGGCAACGTCGGCCTGATGAAAGCGGTCAAGCGTTTCAATCCCGAGAAAGGGGTACGCCTGGTATCCTTTGCCGTGCACTGGATCAAGGCCGAGATGCACGAATTCATTCTGCGCAACTGGCGCATCGTCAAGGTCGCGACCACCAAGGCCCAGCGCAAGCTGTTCTTCAACCTGCGCGGCGCCAAGAAAAGTCTGGCCTGGTTGAGCGCAGAAGAGGCGCAGGCGGTGGCCAATGATCTCGGCGTTGATATCGCAGAAGTGCAGCGCATGGAAGGTCGCCTCAGCAGCCGCGATGTCGCGTTTGACTCGCCCCTCGATCAGGACGACGACGATGCCTGGCAGGCGCCCCAGTATTACCTGGAA
>JBLRXF010000097.1:0-9679 GCA_047920875.1 Haliea sp.
CAGTGCCTGGGCCGATCTGCACAGCGACGCCGATGCCCACTTCGACCGGGTGTTTACCCTGCAGGGCGAGGACATTCAGCCCCAGGTCACCTGGGGCACTTCCCCGGAAATGGTGCTGCCCGTGGACGGCATCCTGCCGGACCCGGCGCAGATGGATAGCCCCTCACGCCGGGAGGGTGCGCGCCGCGCGCTGGAATACATGGGTCTCAAGGCGGGCATGGCCATTACCGATATTCAACTTGACCGGGTGTTTATCGGGTCCTGCACCAACAGCCGGATCGAGGACCTGCGCGCCGCCGCCGCCGTGGTGCGCGGCAAGCGCGTGGCTTCGACCATCAAGCAGGCCCTGGTGGTGCCGGGCTCCGGCCAGGTCAAGGCCATGGCCGAGGCCGAGGGGCTGGACCGCATTTTTCTCGACGCCGGCATGGAGTGGCGCGAACCGGGCTGCTCCATGTGCCTGGCCATGAATGCCGACAAACTGGGGCCCGGTGAACACTGTGCCTCCACCTCCAACCGCAATTTCGAGGGTCGCCAGGGCATTGGCGGGCGCACCCACCTGGTGAGTCCGGCCATGGCCGCGGCGGCGGCGATTGCCGGCCATTTTGTCGATGTCCGCAGCCTGCAGGAGGCCAGCGCATGAAAAGCTTTACCGTCGTCGAGGGCATGGTGGCGCCGATGGACCGGGCCAATGTCGACACCGACATGATCATTCCCAAGCAGTTTCTGAAATCGATCAAGCGCAGCGGTTTCGGCCCCAATCTGTTTGATGAGATGCGCTATATGGATGAGGGCCAGCCCGACAGCGACAACAGTCAGCGGCCGCTGAATCCGGATTTCCCGCTCAATCACGCACGCTACCAGGGCGCGTCCATTCTGCTTGCGCGGGAGAATTTCGGCTGCGGCTCCAGCCGTGAGCACGCCCCCTGGGCGCTGGAGGACTACGGCTTCCGCTGCATCATAGCCCCGAGTTTCGCCGACATTTTCTACAACAACTGCTTCAAGAACGGCATTCTGCCGGTGGTGCTGACAGCGGAGCAGGTGGAGCAGCTGTTTACCGCCCTGTATGCCGAGGAGGGTTACCAGCTCACGGTCGACCTGGCGCAGCAGCAGGTGCTGACCCCGGGCGGCGAAGTGCTGCGCTTCGAGGTGGACCCGGCGCGCAAGCACTGCCTGCTGCACGGCCTGGATGACATCGGCGTCACCCTGGAGAGCGCCGCGGCCATCCGCAGTTTCGAACAGGACTGGCGCCAGCGCTCGCCCTGGCTGTTTGACGTTATCGGTCAGGAGCACCGTTGATATGAGCAGAAAGATTCTGGTACTGCCGGGCGATTATATCGGCCCGGAAATCATGGCCGAGGCGGTGACCGTACTGGAGACGGTCAACCGCAGCTACGGTTTGGACCTGGCGCTGGAGCACGGGCTGCTCGGCGGCGCTGCCCTGGATGTCCACGGTGTGCCGCTGCCGGAGGCAACTCTGGCCAGCGCGCGGGCGGCGGACGCCATCCTGCTGGGCGCGGTAGGCGGGCCGAAGTGGGACGGCGTCGAGCGCCATTTGCGCCCGGAGCGCGGGCTGCTGGGACTGCGCTCGGCGCTGGAACTGTTTGGCAACCTGCGCCCGGCGATTCTCTACCCGCAGCTGGCAGCAGCCTCGAGCCTGAAACCGGAGATCGTCTCCGGCCTGGATATCCTGATCGTGCGCGAACTGACCGGCGGCATCTACTTCGGCGAGCCGCGCGGTATCCGCACCCTGGAGAACGGCGAGCGCCAGGGCTATAACACCTACGTTTACAGCGAGTCGGAGATTCGCCGGATCGGCCATCTGGCCTTCCAGCTGGCCCGCCAGCGCGATCACCGCGTGTGCTCGGTGGACAAGAGCAACGTGCTTGAGGTCACCGTGCTCTGGCGCGAGGTGATGGAAGAGGTGGGCAGGGACTACCCGGACGTGGAGCTGAGCCACATGTACGTGGACAATGCGGCCATGCAGCTGGTGCGGGCGCCGAAGCAGTTCGACGTGCTGGTCACCGGCAACATGTTTGGCGATATCCTCTCGGATGCGGCCGCGATGCTCACCGGCTCCATCGGCATGTTACCCTCCGCGTCCCTGGACAAGAACGGCCGCGGCATGTACGAGCCCTGCCACGGCTCGGCGCCGGACATCGCCGGCCAGGGCCTGGCCAACCCGCTGGCGACCATTCTGTCGGTGGCCATGATGCTGCGCTACACCCTGGGCGCGCCGGAAGCAGCGGCAGCGATTGAACACGCAGTCAGCGCGGTGCTCGATCAGGGCTTGCGCACCGCGGACATTCACGGCGAGGGCATGACCCTGGTGTCAACCCGGGAGATGGGCGCGGCAGTGGTCGCTGCCCTGCAGGCCTGAGCCTTTCACTCGAATTACAGAGGTAGCCACCATGAGCAAGCTTTATGACGTCGCCGTTGTCGGCGCCACCGGCGCAGTCGGTGAAACCATGATGAGCATTCTCGAAGAGCGCAACTTCCCGGTGGGTACGCTGTACCCGCTGGCCAGCGCGCGCTCCGCGGGCAAGACCGTGACCTTTCGCGGCAAACAGCTGAAGGTGACCGACCTTGCCGAGTTCGATTTCAGCAAGGTGCAGATCGGCCTGTTTTCCGCCGGCGGCAGCATCTCCGAGGAGTTTGCGCCCAAGGCCGCGGCGGCAGGATGCGTCGTGATAGACAACACCTCGCATTTTCGCCGCGATGAGGACATCCCGCTGGTGGTGCCCGAGGTCAACCCGGAGGCCCTGGCCAACTACGCCAATCGCAATATCATCGCCAACCCTAACTGCTCCACTATCCAGATGCTGGTGGCGCTGAAGCCCATCTACGACGCGGTCGGCATTGAACGGATCAATGTCTGCACCTACCAGGCCGTTTCCGGCACCGGCAAGGAGGCCATTGAGGAACTCGCCGGGCAGACCGCGCGGCTGCTGAATGGCCAGGAGATCGAGTGCGAGGTGTATCCGAAGCAGATCGCCTTCAACGTGTTGCCCCATATCGATACCTTCCAGGACAACGGTTATACCCGGGAAGAAATGAAGATGGTCTGGGAAACGCAGAAAATCCTCGGTGACAGCGGTATCCAGGTCAACCCGACCTGCGTGCGGGTGCCGGTGTTTTTCGGTCATTCCGAGGCGGTGCACATCGAAACGCGCAGCAAGATCTCGGCCGCAGAAGCGCGCGCGCTGCTGGCCAGTGCTCCCGGCATCACCCTGATGGACGAGCAGGCCGACGGCGGCTATCCCACCCCGGCCACGGACTGCGCCGGCAAGGATCCGGTGTTTGTCGGGCGCATCCGCGAAGACATTTCGCATCCGCGTGGCTTGAATCTCTGGGTCGTGTCGGACAACGTGCGCAAGGGCGCAGCGCTCAATAGTGTGCAAATTGCCGAGGCCATGATCAGCAGCTACCTTGATTAAAAACTTGCGTTAAAACATACTTCGGGTATCTTCAAAAGCGTCATGTGGGGGGCTGGTTCCCAGAGGGAGACCGGTTTGGATGATGCCAGGGGAAGGATAACAAGGCGTGTTTATGGCTCGTAAAAAAACGTTGGCGGCAGCGCTTGTATCCCTGGCTTGCCTGCAAGCGGGGTCAACCTACGCTCTCGGGCTCGGTGAGCTGACGCTGGAATCCTTTCTCAACGAACCGCTGAGGGCGCGGGTCAGTCTGCTGGATATCGGCAGCCTGCACGAAGACCAGATACGTGTGCGCCTGGCCACTCCCGGCGATTTCGACCGCCTCGGGGTAGACAGGGCCTATTTTCTCACCAGCATCAAATTCGCCGTGGAAATAGATGGCAGCGGCCGCGGTGTCATTGTTCTGACTTCTGAAGACCCGGTGCTGGAACCCTACCTGGATTTTATCGTCGAAACCCGCTGGCCCTCCGGGCGCCTGCTGCGCAACTACACGGTGCTGGTGGATCCGCCGGTATTCGATACCCGCTCTCCTGCGGTCTCCGCGAGTGAGCGGGTGGCTGCCATAGAGGACAGCGAGGTGGTTGTCGCCGCGGAAAAAAAAACCGGGACTGAAACCGGGGACACGGGCACCAGGGTAAGCATGCGCGAGTCCGCGCTGGCACCGGGCGCCATGCCCCAGCGCAACTTCGGTGCGGACACGGCTCCAGAACCTGCTCCCGGTGCCCGCTACATGATCCGCCGCGACGAAACCCTGTGGACCATCGCCCAGCGCGCTCGCGTGGACGGGGTTTCCGTGCAGCAGACCATGCTGGAAATCCAGCGCCTGAATCCCGACGCCTTTATCGATGGCAACATCAACCGCATCAAGGCAGGTTTCATCATTTATCTGCCGGCATCCGGCGATATCAGCCAGGCGGACATAGACGCCACCCTCGCCGCTGTGCGTCAGCAGAATGAGGACTGGCGAGCAGGGCGCCCATCAGCGCCAGGAACGCCGGGGCCAGCCCTGCGCATATCCTCGGCGGAAGACGCGCAGGCCGAGGAGGTTGCCGCGGCGGCCCCCGAACAGTCCTCCGCTGCTGTGCAAACCCTGGATGAGCTGCAGCGATCGGAGCGCGAGCGCGACGACCTGGGGCAGCGTCTGGCGGCACTGGCCGAGCGCATGGAGACGCTGGAACGCGTCGTGGAATTGAAGGATGCACAGATCGCTTCCCTGCAGCAGGCGCTTGCGGCTGCCGAGAGTGCTGCGGTAACCGTTCCGGTTACCGAGTCTCCGCCCGTGGGCGATCAGCTCGCAGCGGTCACTGACGCGCCCGGCGCGATTGTCGATCCCTCCGCCGAGCCAGCCCTCGCGGAGTCTGCAATGCCGGCTCCGACACCCGCTCCGGCACCCGCGCCCGCACCGGCCTCCAGCGGCGGCTTGTGGAATTGGCTGTATACCCTGGGTGGCGTGCTCCTCGCGGTGCTGCTTGGCCTCCTGCTGTGGCGCCGGCGCCAGGGCGGCGAGGACGAAGGGGACGGCGTTGGTGGCTTCGCCCAGCGTGCTCCCGCGCGCAGGCCATCAGAGCCTGATGCATTCGCGGACATCAAGCTGCGGGATTCGGAACTGGACCTCGACGAGGAAGATGGCGGGCTTGATTCCGACACCGTCGACACCATTCCCGTCGCCGCCCCATCCGCTCCCGTCACCGCGACAAAGCGTCCTGAAACCACGGCCGAGCGCGGCTACGGTGAACGCAGGCACGACCAGTATGCGTCGGATGTCGAGGCGGGCGATGCGCTGGCGGAGGCGGATATCTACATTGCCTACGGGCGCTATGCCCAGGCCATCGATTTGCTGCGCAAGGCGCTGCGGTCGGAACCCGATAACGTCGCCTATCGACTGAAGCTGGTGGACCTCGCGGCGGAAACCGGCGATCGCGGGGAAGCCGAGGTCCAGCTCACCGAATTGAAACGGATTGGCCAGGCAGAGGCGGTTGCACAGGCTGAAGTCGTTCTCGACAGTATCCTCGCTGCCAGTCCCGTGGAGCCGGATGCCGGGCCTGACGACTTCATGCTGGGAGATGTCGCGAGCGCAGACGACGAGATCGGCAGCTTCGAGCTGGGCGAGGCCGAGCCTGAGGACGTCGCGGTTACCCGGCCAGCGCAGGCGCTCGAGGTGCCCGCAGTGGCGGAGGATCTCAGTGGCGAGCTGGAGCACCTGTCTTTCCTCGGATCCGCAGACAGTCCCGAAGAATCCTTGCCCGGGCCTGATGCGGAGCCCGAATTTCTGGGTCTGGAGATCGAGGACAGCCCGATTGAGGAGCTGGACCTGGCGGCGGAGTTTGACCGTGAGCGGGAGCGCTCCCTCAGCGACGGCAGCGAAGACGACTTCGTATTCGCTGACGACGGCGATCCACTGTCTACCAAGCTGGATCTGGCGCGCGCCTATATCGACATGGGCGATGACGACGGTGCCCGGCAGATCCTCGAAGAGGTGCTGGCCGAAGGTAACGACGAGCAGCAGCAGGACGCGCGCGAGCTGCTCGACAGACTTGGCTGAGCACCCCGGTTCAAGGCGGCTCTTTCCCACGGACCCGCTGCCCCCCGGCACCCGCATTGCCTGCCGTATCGAGTACGATGGCAGCGCCTATCATGGCTGGCAGGCCCAACCCCAGCCCGGCGCCAGAACCGTCCAGCAGACCCTGGAGGTCGCACTCACAGAGATTGCGGCAGCACCGCTGCGGGTGCACTGCGCCGGACGCACGGACAGCGGCGTCCATGGCCATGCCCAGGTCATTCACTTCGACGCCCCCACCGCGCGCAGCTGCAAGGCCTGGGTGGTCGGGACCAACAGCCAGCTGCCGCCGGACATCCGGGTGCACTGGGCGCAGCCGGTACCCGCAGATTTCCACGCCCGCTTCTCTGCGCTGGCACGGCGCTACCGTTACCTGATCGCGGATACCGCGATTCGCCCTGCGCTGCTGGGCCGCCAGCTGAGCTGGCAGCGCCTGCCGCTGGATGCCGAGCGCATGCACAGCGCGGCCCAGTGTCTGCTCGGGGAGCGGGACTTCAGCGCCTTTCGCGCCGCCTCCTGCCAGTCGAGCACACCCTTTCGCTATGTGTCCCACTGCGATGTCAGCCGCCGCGGGGAGCTGCTGGTGATTGATATCCAGGCCAACGCGTTTCTGCATCACATGGTACGCAATATCGCCGGCAGCCTGATGGCGGTGGGCAGCGGCAGCCGGGAGCCGACCTGGATCGCGGACTTGCTGGCAGGCCGGGATCGCACCCTGGCGGCGGAAACCGCACCGGCGGAGGGCCTGTACCTGGTGGACGTCCTGTACCCGGAGCGGTTCGGCCTGCCAGCGACGCCGCCGGGGCCGCTGCTGCTGACAGTCTGAAGACACTGCGCCCCGTGTTCTGCTATCATCCCGCCCCTTCAGCAAGCCAGTAGCCACTCCTGTGTCACGAACCCTGATCAAGATCTGCGGCATTACCCGCAGCACGGATGCCCTGGCCGCCTGCGAGGCGGGTGCGGATGCTCTGGGCCTGGTGTTCTACGCGCCAAGCCCGCGCTGCGTGACTCTGGAGCAGGCGCGGGAGATCGTGGCGGCGGTGCCACCCTTTGTCACGATTGTGGCCCTGTTTGTTGATGCGACGGCAGCAACAATCCAGCGCACTCTCGACTGCGTACCCATAGACTGTATCCAGTTCCACGGTGACGAGACGCCGGCGTTCTGTGCCCAGTTCCAGCGGCCTTATTTGAAGGCCCTGCGGATGCGGCCCGGTGCGGATATCCGCCAGCTGGCGGGCAACTTCGGCAGTGCCCGCGGCCTGCTGCTGGACAGCTGGCAGCCCGGGGTTCCCGGCGGCACCGGTCAGACCTTCGACTGGACCGCCATACCCACCGGGTTACCGCGGCCGCTGGTGCTGGCGGGCGGTCTCCACGCGGGCAACGTCGCCGCTGCCATCGCCACGGTCCAGCCGGCAGCGGTGGACGTCAGCGGCGGCGTCGAAAGCGCACCGGGGATCAAGGATGCAGACAAGATGAATCGCTTTGTGGCTGCCGTTCGCAGCTGAACTCATGCAGGGGAGCACACCATGACTACGGAAATGACCAGCAAGATATTCGGTGCAGTGCCAGACGCCGAAGGCCGCTTCGGCGTCTACGGCGGCAAGTTTGTGGCCGAAACCCTGATGGCCGCGCTGGCGGAGCTGGAAGAATTGTACCGGAGATTGTCCCAGGACGCGGCATTCCAGCGCGAGCTGGACGAGGATCTGGCGCACTATGTCGGTCGCCCGTCGCCCCTGTACGAGGCCAGCCGCTGGTCCGACCGCGTTGGTGGCGCACGTATTTACCTGAAGCGCGAGGACCTCAACCACACCGGCGCGCACAAAGTGAACAACACTGTCGGCCAGGCCCTGCTCGCCAAGCACATGGGCAAGCGGCGGGTGATCGCCGAGACCGGCGCCGGCCAGCACGGCGTGGCCACGGCCACCATTGCCGCCCGCCTGGGCCTGGAGTGCCACGTGTTCATGGGCGAGGAGGATGTGCGCCGCCAGGCCCTGAACGTGTTCCGGATGAAATTGCTGGGCGCCACCGTGGTACCGGTGACCTCCGGCTCGCGGACGCTCAAGGACGCGATGAACGAGGCCATGCGCGACTGGGTCACCAATGTCGACGACACCTTCTACATCATCGGCACCGTCGCCGGCCCGCATCCTTACCCGATGCTGGTGCGCGACTTCCAGTGTGTGATCGGGCGCGAGGCGCGGGCGCAGTCCCTGGCCCGCACCGGGCGCCTGCCCGATGCGCTGGTGGCCTGCGTCGGCGGCGGCTCCAACGCCATCGGCCTGTTTCACCCCTTCCTGGAAGACGAGAGCGTGGCCATGTACGGCGTTGAGGCCGGCGGCCACGGTGTCGCCACCGGCGAACACGCGGCGCCGCTGACTGCCGGTACGCCGGGCATATTGCACGGCAACCGTACCTACCTGATGCAGGACGAGGACGGTCAGATCATGCACACCCACTCGGTGTCAGCCGGGCTGGACTACCCGGGCGTCGGCCCCGAGCATGCCTGGCTCAAGGATATTGGTCGGGTGAACTATGTGGCCGCCACCGATGATGAAGCCATGGCAGCGTTTCATGACCTGACCCGCACCGAGGGCATCATGCCGGCCCTGGAGACTGCCCATGCACTCGCCTACGCCGAGAAGCTGGCCGCCACCATGACCCCGGAGCAGCACATCATCATCAATCTGTCCGGCCGCGGCGACAAGGACATCCACACCGTTGCCGACATCGGCGGCATTGAATTCTAAGGAGTAGGCAGCAGTGAGCAAGATAGCTGGACGGTTCCAGCAGTTGGCAGAGCGGGGGCGCAAGGCCCTTATTCCCTACATCGTGGTCGGCGACCCGGAGATGGCCCTGACGGTGCCGCTGATGCACGCCCTGGTGGCGGCGGGCGCGGATATCATCGAGTTGGGAGTGCCGTTCTCGGACCCCATGTCCGAAGGGCCGGTGATCCAGCAGGCCCATGAGCGGGCGCTGGCCAACGGCGCGCGCCTGCGCGATGCCCTGGACATGGTGCAGACCTTCCGCGAACAGGACGCGGACACGCCGGTCCTGCTGATGGGTTACGCCAATCCGGTGGAGCACATGGGCTATGCGGCCTTTGCCGATCGCGCCGCCGCCGTGGGCGTCGATGGCCTGCTGACCGTGGACATTCCGCCGGAGGAGGTGGCGGGCGTCAACGCCGAGCTGCACCGGGTGGGCATGGACAATATCTTCCTGGTCGCACCAACCACCCCTGATGCGCGTATCAAGGCCATTGTCGACCAGGCCAGCGGCTTCATCTACTACGTGGCGCTGAAGGGTGTCACCGGTGCCGGCAACCTGGATGCCGCCGACGTGGCCGAGCACCTGTCACACATCCGCGCCCACACCCGGCTGCCGCTGGCCGTGGGCTTTGGTATCAAGGATGCGGCCTCCGCGCGTCTGGTGGGTGCCAGTGCCGACGGCGTGGTGGTCGTGGCCGTCGACGGCGCCATTCGCTTCGTGAACCCAGCCGCCGAATGCCTGTTGGGCCGCACCGCCGACCAACTGGTTGGCGGGGTGTTCGGCGTGCCCATCGTTCCCGGCGAGGTGACCGAGATCGAGATCGCGGCACGGATCGCGTCGTGCCGGCAGGTGGATGCCCGCGGCACCGCCGGGATGGACCTGACCACGCAGGGTCCGATCGGGTTGCGGACGACGTCGTCGGTGG
>JBLRXF010000098.1:0-9641 GCA_047920875.1 Haliea sp.
ACCTCGCCCAGGAGGTTATCGCTGGCGAGGAGGAAATCGACGACTTTGAACTCGAGATCGACGAAGCCTGCACCATGCTGATTGCCCGCCGCCAGCCGGCGGCATCGGATCTGCGCATGGTGATGTCGGTGAGCAAGATGATTCGGGATCTGGAGCGCATCGGCGATGAGGCGAAGAAGATCGCGAAAATGGCCATTGTTCTCTCTGAAGAAGGCTCCGCGCCCCACGGTTACGTGGAAATCCGTCATATCGCCAAGGGTGTCCGCAGCATGCTGAAAGATGCCCTGGATGCCTTCGCCCGCTTTGATGTCGATGCGGCGATTGCCACCCTGAAAGCTGACGAACAGGTGGACCTGGACTACAAGACGGCGCTGCGGGAGCTCATCACCTACATGATGGAGGACCCCCGCAGCATCTCCCGGGTCATGAATATTCTCTGGACCCTGCGCTCACTGGAGCGGGTCGGCGATCACACCAAGAACATCTGTGAGCACATCGTCTATCTTGTCCGAGGCGAGGACATTCGCCACAGCAACCTGGCTGACCTGTAGCGCGTCAGAGCAGCTCGTCGCCATAGCCAAACAGGCCCGCGGAGCCTCCGGTGTGCAGAAACACGATGTTCTGCTCTGCCCGGAAATGCCGCTGCTGCACCAGGTCGATCAGGCCCGCCAGCGCCTTGCCGCTGTAGACCGGGTCGAACAGCAGCCCCTCCAGTCTTGCCAGCAGCGCCAGCGCTTCCCGCATACCATCCGTAGGCACGCCGTAGCCGGCGCCGATGTAGTCGCAGTTGGCGACAACGTCTTCGCGGCGGACGCAGTTGGCTGCACCGATGAGCTCGGCAGTCGCGATCGCCAGTTTGTAGACCCGCTCTTCCTGAACGTCCCTGGCAGCATTGACGCCAATGCCCAGCACCGGGATGTCGGAGTGGGTCGCGCGCAGTCCGGCAACCAGCCCCGCCTGGGTGCCGGCACTGCCGGTAGCGTGCACCACACAGTCGATGTGCAGCTGCATCTGATTGGCCTGCTGTAGCAGCTCCAGAGCACAGTCGACGTAGCCGAGTGCGCCAACGGGGTTGGAACCTCCGCCGGGAATGATGTAGGGCACAGCGCCGCGGCTGCGCACCTCGGTGGCCACCTCTTCCATCGCCGCGTTCATGTCAGTGCCGCCGGGGTAGTGACGGGTGTTGGCGCCCAGCAGGTGGTCGAGGAAAACGTTGCCCGAGTTCAGGTAGATTTCACTGGGATCGGCAATGCGATTTTCGAACAGCAGCTCGCAGGCCATGCCCAGGCGTGCGGCCGCGGCGGCAGTCTGGCGCGCGTGGTTGGACTGCACCGCGCCCTGGGTAATGACTGTGTCTGCGCCTTGCTGGCGCGCGTCGGCGAGCAGGAACTCGAGCTTGCGGGTCTTGTTGCCGCCGCTGGCCAGGCCTGTGCAGTCGTCCCGCTTGACGTAGATTTTCGGCCCGCCGAGGTGCTCGCTCAGGCGCGGCAGATACTCCAGGGGTGTGGGCAGGTGTGCCAGTTTGATGCGGGGAAAGCGGGCCAGATGCATGGTTTATTCCTCGTGTGTTGTTGTTGCGAGAGCCAGCGCTACCGTATACCGCACCAGCAGGTCGGTTGAGGACAGCATACTGACCCCGGTGTCACCCTGCTGCAGAATCAGCGGTATCTCGGTACAGGCGGCGAGCAGCAGCTCGGCGCCGGCGAACTCCAGGCTGGCTGCCAGCGCCTGCAGGCCGGAGCGAAGCTCGGGCCCGCGCTCGCCTGCCTTGATCCGCCACAGCAGGGCCATGAACCGCTGCTGTTCCGCCGTTGTCCATAGCAGCGGCTCCCGCCCAGTTGCCGTCAGGGCCTGCTGATAGAGCCCAGCCTGCAAGCAACCGTCAGCGGCCATTACCCCTACGGCATGGGCCGGGTGCTCAGCTACAGCGGCCATGACGACATCGACAATACTGACAAAGGGGATGCCTACTGCAGCCCGGATACCCTCAGTATAGGCGTGCGCCGTGTTGCAGACCATGACCAGGAAGTCCGCCCCGGCGGCCTCCAGCCTCTGGGCCATCGCTGCCAGCTCGGGGCCGATGTCCGGCCCGGTACCGCCGATGGCGGCGTGGCGGTCGGGAATGCCGGGATTGTGGTCCACCAGCATGTGGATATGCTCCTGGTCGCAGCTGGCGGGAGTGGCCGCGATGACCCGGGCCATGAAGTCTACCGTCGCCTCCGGGCCCATCCCGCCAAGGACGCCAACGGTAAGGCTGCGCTTGCTGCTGCTGGACATGCCGTATGCTCCTAGTAGGGATGGCGGTGAAAGTATTCCTTCGCCGCCGCCTTGACCCGGCCGGCCAGCATCAAGGTGGCGACCATGGTGGGTATCGCCATCAGGCCGTAGGAGCCGGAAATCAGGTTGAACACCACATCGATGCTGACGCTGGCGCCAAACACTACCGCCAGTACGAAAAACCAGCGGTAGTAGTGCTGCAGTCGGGCACCGAATAGAAAGCCGAAGCACTTGGCGCCGTAGTACCACATGGTGAACATGGTGGTGCTGGCCAGGATCAGGGTGACGAACATCAGCAGGCCAACGCCAAGTGTTCCCAGGTCGGCGCGGAAGGCGTTGGCGGTCAGGGTGATGCCGGTCAGGTCGCCGGGGTCGGTCCAGGTACCTGCAAGCAGGATCACCAGCGCCGTACAGGTGCAGACAATCAGCGTATCAGCCACCGGCCCCATCATTGCCACCAGGCCCTCCCGAATCGGCTCATTGGTTTTGGCCGCGCCGTGGGCCATGACCTCGGTGCCGACCCCCGCTTCATTGGAAAAGACGCCGCGACTGACGCCGATCAGGATGATGCCCAGCAGGCCGCCACCCACCGCCTGGGGGTTGAAGGCGTCGGTGACGATACTGGCCAGCAATCCGGGAACCTGGGCGTGGTGCAGAACCAGCAAATACAGGGTCATGCCGAGATAGGTGACCACCATCACCGGCAGCAGCGTTACGGCGACGTTGGCAACCCGCCGCAGGCCGCCGAAAATCACCATCGCGACGATCGCGGCCATGACACAGCCGATCAGGAAGCTGGTCAGCAGCGCTTCACCGCCGGGGAAAAGGTTTTCCCGCACCAGCGCGGTCAGCTGGTTGGCCTGGAAGATCGGCAGGGTGCCAATGAGCCCGGCCAGGGAGAACAGGATGGCCAGGGGGTAGAAGCGCCGCGGCAGCGCTTCGCGAATGATGTACATGGGCCCGCCCTGCAGCTTGCCCTCGCTGTCCGTGCCCCGGTACATGACCCCGAGGGTGCAGGTGAAGAACTTGGTCGCTATCCCTACCAGGGCCGACATCCACATCCAGAAGATGGCGCCAGGGCCGCCGGCGACAATCGCCAGAGCAACGCCGGAAATGTTGCCGAGGCCCATGGTGCCGGAGAGTGCTGCCGCCAGCGCCTGCCTGTGGCTCAGCTCCCCGGGCTGGTCAGGTGTGTCGTGGCGCCCCAGCATGATGCCGAATGCATGGCCGAAATGCCGATAGGGCAGGAAGCGCGAGTAGATGGCAAAGAATAGCCCTCCGCCCAGCAGCAGAACTACCAGTGGAGTGCCCCACACCGCATTGGCAAAGCTCGCCGAGAGTTGCTGCAATTGCTCCATGATAGCGGTCAACCCTCCCGCAAATGGGCGAGGATAGCACAGGGCTCTGGTAGACTTGCCGCCATGAACCTGCGCATCATCGCTCTGTTGGCAGCTGTCCTGCCATTCTTCGCTGTCCACCTGACCTGGCTGGTGGCTGCCAGCTATGGCCTCGTGGACTGGTGCAACCCGTATATCGACAGCTGCACCTCAATCAGCGCCACCGGTCGCCAGGCACCTGCGAGCTACGTTTTTCGGGCCACCATGCTGCCTGCAGCCGTAGTGCTGGCCCTGTACTGGTGGTGCAGCTACAGCTGGCTGCGCTGGCTGCAGCCGGCGGGAGAGAGTGTGCGCAACCTGCGCTGGATGCTGATACTGGGCTTGCTCGCCTGCCTGGGTCTGGTGCTGTACGTGACCGTGCTGGGTGAAGCCGGCGCCGCCTGGCGCTTCCAGCGGCGCGCGGGCACGGTATTGTTCTTCTCGTTTACCTTTCTCGCCCAGTTTCTGCTCAGTCTGCAGCTGCAGGCGCGGGCAGGGCAGTTGCCGCAGATACAGGGACTGGCGCGGGGCATGTGGTGGCTTTGCTGCCTGTTGCTGGCGCTGGGTATCCTGACAGTGGTGTTGCAGGCTTGGGATGGCGTATTGTATGACGCTGTGGAAGATGCTTTCGAATGGGTGCTCAGTCTGCTGCTGCAGGCCAACTTCCTGCTGGGCTACCTGGTCTGGCGTCGGGCTGGTTGGCAGCTCCAGTTTGTCCAGCCCCACCCGGTGCCGCCCGCTCCAGTCAAGCAGGAACAACAGTAATGGCCAGCTCCGCCCCAAGCCTTGCCGATATCAGCGCTGCGCGTCAGCGTATTGCTGCGCATGTTCACGTCACCCCGGTATACAGCAGTGAACTCCTGGACGCACACACGGGTGCGCGGGTGCACTTCAAGTGTGAAAACCTGCAGAAGGTCGGTGTCTTCAAGGCCCGTGGGGCCAGCAATGCGGTGTTCAGCCTGTCCGGGAAAGAAGCCGCCGCGGGTGTCGCCACTCACTCTTCGGGCAATCACGGTGCTGCTCTCGCCATGGCGGCGCGACGGCGCGGAATCCCCGCGCATGTCGTCATGCCCTCGAACGCGCCTTTGGCCAAACAGGACGCGGTGGCCGCCTACGGCGGTCTGATTATCAGCTGTGAGCCGACTCTGAGTGCCCGCGAGGCCACCCTGGAGCGGGTGGTCGCCGGCACTGGCGCGCATGTGGTTCACCCCTACGCCGACCCGCGGGTTATCGCCGGCCAGGGTACCGTGGCGCTGGAGATCCTGGAGCAGGTGCCGGACCTGGAGGTGATTGTGGTCCCGGTGGGCGGGGGCGGCCTGCTGTCCGGGGTAGCGCTGGCGATCAAGGCCCTGCGCCCGGAGGTGGAGGTGGTTGCCGCCGAGCCGGAGGGTGCCGACGATGCCTTCCGCTCCTTCGGCCTGGGGGAACTGCAGCCCTCTATTGCTCCCAACACGATTGCCGATGGCTTGCTGGCCGGCCTTGGAGTGCTCAATTTCGCTCTGATCCAGCAGCATGTGGATACCATCCTCACCGTGACTGACGCCAATATCGTCGCCGCCATGCGTCTGCAGTGGACCCGGCTCAAGACCGTGGTTGAGCCCTCCGGCGCGGTCAGTTTTGCCGCTCTGCTGGAGCATCCTGAGCGTTTCCGCGGCCGCCGCGTGGTGGCGGTGATCAGCGGCGGCAATCTCGACCTCGACAAGCTACCCTGGTGACCGCTGTGGACTACCCCCGCTTCCATCTCGCCTTGCCCGTGGATGATCTTGAGGCAGCCGATCATTTCTACGGTGAACTGCTGGGCTGCTCCCGCGGGCGCGCCTCCAGCCGCTGGATCGACTACGATTTCTGGGGCCATCAGCTGGTGGCCCACCTGGTACCCGTCGAGGCCATGCCCGCTGTGTCCCGCAATCCGGTGGATGGGGAAGAGGTCCCGGCGGCCCACTTCGGTGTCATCCTGCCCTGGGTTGAGCTGGACGCTCTGATCGCCCGGCTTCGGCAGCGGGCTATTCCCTTTGTGATTGAGCCCACCGTGCGCTTTGCCGGGCGCCGGGGTGAACAGCAGACCTTTTTTATCCGTGACCCGTCCGGCAATCATCTGGAATTCAAGGCATTTCGTAACATCGAGATGTTGTTTGCTACCGACGGTCTTGATTACCCATGAATACTGCCCTGCCTGCCGGCGCCAGTGCGCGGCTCTGGATTGTGGCGCTGCTGCTGGTCTTCCTCGCCGGCTGCAGCAGCACCCGCTTCGCCTACAACCGCCTGGACTTCCTCGTGCCCTGGTACCTGGGCGATTACGTCACCCTGGACCGCGACCAGGGTCGCCTGCTCAAGGCCGAGCTGCAGCCTTTTCTGGACTGGCACCGACAGCAGGAGCTGCCCCGCTATATCGCCCTGCTCGACCGGGTGGAAGGCAAGCTTGATCGGCAGCTGACCGCAGAAGACATGGTTCTTCTGACTGGGGAGGCCGAGCTTGCCATCTATCGGCTGCAGGACCGTGCCCTGGACTGGATGCTGGCCCTGGGTGAAGAGCTGCGGGATGCGCAGATGGCCGAGTTTATCGCCGGGCTGCAGGAGCAGCAGGCAGAGTACGAGGAAAAATATCTGGAGCGAGATGACGCCGGGTTCCGCAGCGATTCCTGTGAGCGGCTACAGGACAATGCGCGCAAGTACATCGGCCGTCTGCAGCGGGAGCAGAAAGCGGCTCTGGCTGCCGCCTGCGACGACATGCGGCGCTCCGACGGTCTCTGGCTGGAAGCCCGGTCCCAGTGGATTGCGCGGCTGGAACGGATTCTGCAACGTGAGCCCGGCTGGCAGGACGCGCTGCGCGTAGCGCTGGCTCAGCGCGGCGAGACGGTCTCTGATGACTACCGGAGTACCTACGACCACAATGCGCGGGTCATTCAGCTGGCAGTAGTTGGCCTCCTCAACAGCCGCAGCCAGCGCCAGGATGCCCATCTGCGGCGGGAACTGGGCAAGCTGCGGCTGGACCTCGCTGCCCTGGTGGAACAGGGCGAACCGGCTGCAGAAGCGGTCGCGCTGTCATCTGATTGAGGCGGAGCATTGATCCAGGACAGGGCTTGCCAGTCCCGTTAATGTGATGTTCATCCTGTTGGACTATTCTTCTGGGTAGATGTCCGCAGGGCATGCAGGCAAACGGGAGATGAAGATGGCGAGGGAAGATCCCGGGCTGCCGCTACAGGCCTACCCGGTATGGGATGTGACCACGCGCTGGTTCCACTGGATCAACGTCCTCAGCGTGCTGCTGCTTTCGGGGGTAGGTGTGGTGATTCTCAACGCAGGGACCCTGGGGGTCAGCGGTGAGGGCAAGGTTCTGCTGAAGTCCGTACACGCCTGGACCGGCTATGTATTTGCGTTGAACCTGTTCTGGCGGATTGTGTGGGGTTTCTTCGGCGGTCACTACGCCCACTGGAGTGCGGTGTTACCGGTCGGGGGTGGCTGGTTTCTGGAACTGAAGCTTTACCTGCGAGGCCTCCTGTCCGGCAATGAACCGCACTACCGTGGCCACAACCCGCTTGGGCGACTGATGATAGGCGTTTTGTTTCTGTTGCTGGGCACGCAAATGGTTACCGGCCTGGTGCTCGCGGGCACGGACCTCTACATGCCCCCATTCGGCCATGAGTTTGCCGAATGGGCCACCGGCGCCGGTGAGGACCACAGCAAACTCGTGGGTCTGAAGCCTGGGCAGAAGGAGCTTCTGGATCCGGAGGGCTACGCAGCCATGCGTGAGTTTCGCGCGCCCTTCATCAACTTCCACAAGTGGTCTTTCTTTGCCCTGATGGGTTTTATACCGATTCACATCGCGGCCGCGGTGTTCACCGATATTCGCGAGCGCAGCGGCCTGATTTCAGCCATGTTTACCGGCAGCAAGTTTTTTGCTCGCAAGCCGCGTGACTAGGGTGCAGCGATCGCGCTAATCTTGGCTCCCACGCAACCACAGAGCGAATAAAGGCATGTTCAGTCACATTATGGTCGGCGCCAATGACGTCCAGGCAGCCAAGAAATTCTACGATGCAGTGCTTGGCGCACTCGGCTACGAACCGGGAGTAATGGATCCCAAGGGGCGCTGCTTCTACATGACGCCCAACGGTATCTTCTCCATTACCCAGCCCATCGATGGCCAGCCTGCCACGGCCGGCAACGGCAGCACCGTGGGGTTTGCGGCGGCCAGTCCGGCCCAGGCAGACGCCTGGCATGCGGCCGGTCTGGCCAACGGCGGCAGCAGCTGTGAGGACCCACCCGGCGAACGCGATGGCAGCGGATTTTACCTGGCCTACCTGCGGGATCCTTCGGGCAACAAGCTCTGCGCTCTGCACCGCCTCGGATCCTGAGGCGGCCTCGGCAAAGGCCGACACCCGCGCGGTGGCTGTCACCTAGTCCAGCAGCGACAAGTCCCGCACGGCGCCCTTGTCGGCACTGGTGACCATGCTGGCGTAGACCTTGAGTGCCGCGCTGACCTTGCGCGGCCGCTCCGTTGCCGGTTTCCAGGCGCCTTTACCTCTCGCTTCCATCGCGGCGCGGCGGGCGGCCAGTTCCTCGTCGCTGAGCTTGACGTTGATGCTGCGGTTGGGAATGTCGATCTCGATGATGTCACCCTGCTCCACCAGGGCAATGGCACCACCCGATGCCGCCTCGGGAGAGACGTGGCCGATAGAGAGCCCCGAGGTGCCGCCGGAAAAGCGGCCGTCGGTGAGCAGGGCGCAGGCCTTGCCCAGGCCCTTGGACTTCAGATAGCTGGTGGGATAGAGCATTTCCTGCATGCCGGGACCGCCGCGCGGGCCCTCGTAGCGGATGATCACCACGTCTCCGGGCTGTACCCGGTCCTCAAGAATATCCGCTACCGCCCCTTCCTGACTCTCGCAAATAAAGGCCGGGCCGGAGAATTTCAGGATGCTGTCGTCGACCCCGGAGGTTTTCACCACGCAGCCGTCTGCGGCGATATTCCCGTAGAGCACCGCCAGGCCGCCCTCAAGGGAGAAAGCGTGCTCCAGATTGCGGATGCAGCCGCCCTCCCGGTCCAGGTCCAGGCTGGGCCAGCGGGTACTCTGGCTGAAGGCGGTCTGGGTACGAATGCCCGCTGGGCCGGCCTTGTAGAAGGTGTGGACTGCTTCATCCCGGGTTTGCACGATGTCCCACTGTGCCAGCGCTGCCGCCATGCTGGGGCTGTGGACGGTCGGGCAGTCGCGGTGCAGCAGCTGTGCGCGGTCCAGCTCGCCGAGAATGGCCATGATGCCGCCGGCCCGGTGCACGTCCTCCATGTGGTATAGCGGCGTGTTGGGGGCGACCTTGCACAGCTGCGGCACCTGGCGCGACAGCCGGTCAATATCCTGAAGGGTGAAATCCAGCTCTGCCTCCTGGGCCGCCGCCAGCAGGTGCAGGATGGTGTTGGTGGAACCGCCCATGGCGATGTCCAGGCTGATGGCGTTCTCGAAGGCCTGGAAGTTGGCGATGTTGCGCGGCAGCACGCTGGCGTCGTCCTGTTCGTAGTAGCGTTTGCACAGTTCCACCACGACCCTGCCGGCACGCAGGAACAGCTGCTCGCGATCGGCGTGGGTGGCGAGGGTGGAGCCGTTACCGGGCAGGGACAGGCCCAGGGCCTCGGTCAGGCAGTTCATGGAATTGGCGGTAAACATGCCGGAGCAGGAGCCGCAGGTGGGGCAGGCGGAGCGTTCGTACTCGGCCACTTTTTCGTCACTGGCATCACTGTCGGCGGCGATCACCATGGCGTCCACCAGGTCCAGCTTGTGCTCGGACAGTTTGGTCTTGCCCGCCTCCATCGGCCCGCCGGAGACGAACACCACCGGAATATTCAGGCGCAGGGCGGCATTGAGCATGCCGGGGGTGATTTTGTCGCAGTTGGAGATACAGACCATGGCGTCGGCGCAGTGGGCGTTGACCATGTACTCCACGGAATCGGCGATCAGGTCCCGGGAGGGGAGGGAATAAAGCATTCCGCCATGACCCATG
>JBLRXF010000099.1:0-9625 GCA_047920875.1 Haliea sp.
CGCTGGTGTTTGCCGGGGATGTCACCAGGGCAGAGGCCGATGCCAATGAGGGCAGGCTGTGCTACCCGGGGACCCTCGACACCGCTGGAGTGGAAGGCAAGATCGTGCTCTGCCTGCGCGGCGTGATTGCAAGGACAGACAAGAGTCTGGCGGTGCAGCAGGCTGGAGGCGTGGGTATGGTGCTTGCCAATACAGGCCCGACTGAGTCGCTCAATGGCGACTTCCACTCTATACCCTCGATCCATGTGAATTCCGCCAATGGTGCTGGCCTGCAAGCGTATATCGCCAATGGAACTGATCCCACTGCCATCATTGGCGCCGGCGTGTCCGCGATCGTGGAGGCCTCGGAGGTCGCCGGCTTCTCCTCCCGCGGGCCAGCGTTGGCCGGCAATGGCGACATCCTCAAGCCGGACATCATGGCGCCGGGTGTGGACGTGATTGCCGCAGTATCTCCAGCGGGCTACAACGGCAACAACTTCGATGCCCTGAGCGGCACCTCCATGTCCAGTCCGCATATGGCTGGCCTTGGTGCGTTGATGAAGCAGCGCTACCCGAATTGGTCCCCGGCGGCGATCAAGTCGGCCTTCATGACCACGGCCACCCAGAGCACCAACCAGGGCAATCCCATTGCCGGTGGCCCCTTTGGTTACGGTGCGGGCTTCGTGGTCCCCAACCGGGCTACCAATCCGGGCCTGGTGTATGACGCAGGCTTCGATGACTGGCTGGCCTTCCTCTGCGGCACTGGTCAACTGACTGCGACGTACTGCTCGAGACTAGCCATTGACCCCAGCGATCTGAACTACCCGTCGATTGCGGTAGGTGCCCTGGTCGGGTCGCAAACGGTGACTCGCACGGTAACCAATGTCGGCGAAGCGGCAAGCTATGTGGCATCCATCGAGCTTCCCGGCTTCACTGCCAGCGTATCTCCTTCGAACCTCAGTCTCGCCAAAGGTGAGCGGGCCGAATACACAGTGACCCTGACCAATGAGAGTGCGCCGCTGAACAGCTATGCCAGCGGCGCCATCATCTGGGAAGACGGCAGCGGCAACAGCGTCCGCTCGCCCATTGTGGTACGGCCGGTGGAGATTGATGCGCCCGCGGCGGTCAGTGGCACAGGGGTCACTGGAAGCGTCAGCTTCGACGTGTCCTTCGGCTACAGTGGGGACTACGCGGCTCTGCCCAGAGGTTTGGCAGCTGCGAACACGTTCGAAGGCAATGTGGTGGACGATCCCGCCAACGATATCAATACCGCCCTGGTGACTGACGTTGGCATCACGGTCCACCCCGTTGCTGTTCCGGCTGGTACCGTCTATCAAAGATTTGCCCTGTTCGATGACTACACCGATGGCAATGATGATCTGGACTTGTATGTGTTCGGTCCATCCGGCTACGTCGGCGGTAGTGGCTCAGCTACCAGCGCCGAGCAGGTGGATGTCGAGAACCCCGATGCAGGTACCTATTTCGTGGTTGTACACGGCTGGGAAACCGATGGACCGGATGCCAACTACACGCTGTTCAGTTGGTCGGTTGGCGCGGACGAGGGGAACATGAGCATCACCGCGCCTAATGCCGCTGTGGTCGGAACCTCCGGCTCAGTCACTGTCGAATGGAACGGTCTGGATGAGGAAACCAAGTATCTGGGCAGAATCTCTCACCAGAATGGTACTGGCGAGATTGCTCACACCCTGTTCTCGGTGGAAACCGACTAAGCCTAACCGCAGCAAGCTGAAACCCGCGCCCGGCGCGGGTTTTTTTTGCCCGGGGCGGGCAAGGCATCACCGCGCTTGTGCCCGTCACAGACAGCGGCAACAATAGCCCGATGTTCGATCTGATTTCACAGCGCCTGTTCGCAGTGCCGCCACGCGAGACCCTGTACCACTACACAACCCTGAGTGGCCTGCTGGGTATTGTCGACAGCGCCGAATTGCGCTGCAGCGACATCCGCTACATGAACGACTCCACCGAGCTGCGCCATACCCTGGATCTGCTCGGCGAGCAGGTCACCCAGCGTATCGTCGCCGGGGTCGATAAGCCCGCCTTGCTGACCGCGTTTCTGGACTGGCTCACCTACCGGGTGGTGAGCGGGCCGATGCTGTTCTGTGCCTCGTTCCGCGGCAATGGCAACCTGCTGAGCCAGTGGCGCGGCTACAGCGTGCACGGTAAGGGGGTCAGCCTCGGCTTCGAGCCGGAACATATCCTCGATTGTGCGCGGCGCCAGAATTTCGAGGTCGGCCGCTGTGTCTACGCGCCCTCGCAGCAGGAGCAGATGATCGACGAGATCATCGACGCCGTGGAAGCATTGGCCGAAGACAGCGACGCAGGCGATGAGAGCGTGAGCCAGAACAAGCAGTGGGTGCGCCGCTTTCAGACTATCGAGGGTGACCTGCTGCGGATTGCGGCGGTGCTCAAGCACCCCGCTTTCGAGGAGGAGCAGGAGTGGCGCGTTGTGTCACCGATGATTGGTGCCGCAGCATCCGGCAGGGTGCAGTTCCGTGAGGGCAACTCCATGCTGATTCCTTGGTTTCCCCTGGACCTGCGGGATCAGCAGGGCCGCCTGGCGATCGAGCACGCCTTCCTCGGTCCTACCAGCAATATCGATCTGTCGATGAACTCGCTGGCGCTGTATCTGCAAAGCCGCGGCGCCTCGCCGCGCCGCGACATCACCTACTGTGATATTCCCTATCGCAAGCGCTGATCGCCCAAGGTACCGCAGCAACGACGGGCCGCGGGCGCGATAATCCGGCCACGGCGATCAGCCCTTGCTGGCCGCCAGGGCCTGCTCGATATCGGCGATGATATCGTCGATATGCTCGATACCCACCGAGATGCGCACCATGTCTTCACTGACACCGGCGGCAGCGAGCTCCTCCGGATTCAGCTGCCGATGGGTGGTGCTGGCCGGGTGGCAGGCGAGGGACTTGGCGTCGCCGATATTGACCAGGCGCAGGATCAGCTGCAGTGCGTCGATAAAACGCCCGCCTGCCTTCTGGCCGCCTTCGATACCAAAGCTGAGAATGCCCGAGGCCTTGCCGCCACAGATTTTCTTGCAGGTTTCCCGGAAAGGGCTGTCCTCGAGCCCGGCGTAGTTCACCCAGCGCACCTGCGGGTGTTGCTGCAGGTACCGTGCAACCTTTTCTGCGTTGCTACAGTGGCGCTCCATGCGCAGGTCAAGGGTCTCCAGGCCCTGCATCAGCAGAAAGGCGCTGTGGGGAGAGAGTGCAGCGCCCGTATTGCGCAGCGGTACCACCCGGCAGCGACCGATATAGGCTGCGGGACCCATGGCTTCGGTATAGACCACGCCGTGGTAGGAGGGGTCCGGCGTGTTCATGATGGCAAAGCGTTCAGGCTGGGCAGCCCAGTCAAACTTGCCGGAATCGACAATGGCGCCACCGATAGTGGTACCGTGGCCGCCGATATATTTCGTCAGTGAATGCACCACGATATCGGCGCCGTGGTCAAAGGCCCGGCACAGCAGCGGCGTGGCAACGGTGTTGTCGACAATCAGCGGCACCCCGGTGGCACGGGCGATTTCCGCCCAGCGCTGGATATCCACTACGTTACCGGCCGGGTTGCCAATGGATTCACAAAACAGGGCGCGAGTGTTGTCATCGATCAGCGAGGCGACCCGCTCGAAGTCATCGGCCTTGGCGAAACGGGTCTCGATACCCTGGCGCGGGAAGGTGTGGGCAAACAGGTTGTAGGTGCCGCCGTACAGCTGCGAGGTGCTGACGATATTGGTGCCCACCTCGGCGATGGCTTCGATGGCGTAGCGGATCGCCGCCATGCCCGAAGCCACGGCGAGGGCGCCGATGCCGCCTTCCAGCGCGGTGAGGCGCGCTTCCAGCACCGCGTTGGTGGGATTCATGATGCGGCTGTAGATATTCCCCGGTACCTTGAGGTCGAACAGGTCGGCGCCGTGCTGGGTGTCGTTGAAGGTGTAGGAAGTGGTCTGGTAGATGGGCGTGGTGGCGGCGTTGGTTGCTGGGTCGCCGTCATAGCCCGCGTGCAGGGCGAGGGTTGCTGGTTTCATTGTAGTGGGCTCGCTCGGGTTGTTTCGGTCCAGCACGGGAGCCTACCAGACCCGGCGCGGATAACAAGCTTGGGCCCGGCAATGGCACCGCCACCCGAAGTGGGCACATTTCACCGCGTTTAATGGATGGAGGCTTGATGAAAGTCTGGTAGCGTTGGGGCCGATTGGCGCGTGGGAGTTGTGCGGTATGGTGACAGAAAACAGAGGACAACAGGCACCGTCAGAGCTGTCGGGGGAGGTGCAGCCGCAGGTCGGAAGCCGCGGGCTGAGTGCCGAAGAGGCGCGGGCGCGGCTGCAGGAATATGGCCGCAACCAGTTGCCTGAGGCTCCGCTGCCCGGCCTGCATATCATTTTCCTGCGCCAGTTTCTGAGTCCGTTCATCTATATTCTGCTGGTGGCGGCCATTGTGTCCTGGGCCCTCAACCAGATGGCCAACGCGGTCTTCATCATGGCAGTGCTGCTGCTGAACGCGATCATTGGCACGGTGCAGGAGTTTTCCGCCCAGCGCTCGGCGGCGGCGCTGCGCAATATGGTGCGCGGCTTCGCCCACGTCATCCGCGACGGCGTCGCCGGAAGGATTGATGTCGAGGAGCTGGTGCCGGGTGATCTGGTGCTGCTGTCCTCCGGCGACAAGGTGCCTGCGGATATCCGCCTGGAGACCAGCGATAGCCTGAGCGTGGATGAATCCATGTTGACCGGTGAATCCCTGGCCACCACCAAGAACGCGCGCGCGGTGGTTGCGGATGACGCACCGCTGGCGGAGCGGTTCAACCAGTGTTTTGCCGGTAGTACGGTCACCCATGGCCGCGCCCAGGGTGAGGTCACCGCAACCGGGCTGGAGACCGAACTCGGCCACATTGCCGATCATGTTCTGGGCCGGGAATCCGCCGATCCACCGCTGCTGATCCGCATCCGGCTGTTTACTTACCAGATGGCCGGTGCCATTGGCATCGCTATCCTGCTGCTGGTGGCGCTGATGCTGCTCCGGGGCGGCTATGGCACGGAGGCCATGATTCTGATGGCCATTGGTCTGGCGGTGTCGGCGATTCCCGAGGGCTTGCCGGCTGCGTTGACCGTGGCTCTGGCTATCGGCATGCGCCGCATGGCGGCCCACAAGGTCATCATCCGCAAGCTGGTGGCGGTTGAGGCTCTGGGATCCTGCACCTTCATCTGCTCTGACAAGACGGGCACCCTCACCGTCAACGAATTGACTGTGCGCCAGGCTGTGCTGCCGGACGGCGCGAGCTTCGAGGTCACTGGCGAGGGGGTTGCGCCGGGCGGCGAGGTGCTGGGTGATGATCCGGAGCTGCTGCGCGACCTGTGCATTACCGGCCTGCTGGCCAACGAAAGTCATCTCGATTATTCCGGCGGTGAGTGGGTATCCAATGGCGATATTGTCGACGTCGCCTTTCTCATCCTGGCCAAGAAGCTGGGCCTGTCGCTCAGCGAGATTCGCGCCCAACGCGCCCAGCTGGAACTGATTCCCTATGAGTCCGAACGCGCTTTAAGCGGCAGCCTCAACGTCGGCGAGGAGCATCCGCTGGTTCTGCACGTCAAGGGTAGCCCCGAGAAACTGCTGGATCTCTGCACCCGCATGCGCACCCGCGACGGCGACGTGCCGGTGGATCGCGCCCTGATCGAGGGCCAGATAGAACACCTGGCCGGCAAGGGCTACCGTCTGATTGCGCTGGCGCGGCGTCAGGCGGAGGCGCGCGGGGCCCTGGAGCAGCTGGGCGAGATGACCTTCCTGGGTCTGGTGGCGATGATCGACCCGGTGCGTCCCGAGGCGCGGGAAGCCATTCGCCGCTGCCGCAGAGGCGGCATTGAGGTGGCCATGGTAACTGGTGATCACCCGGCGACCGCCAGGGCCATAGCGCGGGAACTGGCGCTGGACGGTGGCAGTGACCTGGTGGTCACTGGCAGCATGATCAAGGAGGCCACCGCACAGGGAGAGGCCGCGCTGGACGCGCTGATCCTGCCCGCGCGGGTATTTGCCCGTATAGAACCCACTCAAAAGGAACAGATCGTCGACAGCCTGATGCGCAACGGCCATTTTGTCGCGGTCACCGGCGACGGCGTCAATGATGCGCCGGCCATGCGCCGGGCCAACGCGGGTGTGGCGATGGGTAAACGCGGTACTGATGTCGCCCGTGAAACAGCGGACCTGATCATTGCCGACGACAATTTTGCCTCCATCGTCGACGGTATCGAGCAGGGGCGCATCGTCTACAACAATATCCGCAAGGTCATAGCCCTGCTGACTGCAACGGGCTTCTCGGCGCTGCTGCTGTTTTTCCTCACGGTGTTTGCCGGCCTGCCGATGCCGCTGATCGCGGTGCAGCTGCTGTGGCTCAACCTGGTCGCCAATGGCCTGCAGGATGTTGCCCTGGCGTTTGAGCCTGCGGAGGGCCATGAACTGGAGCAGCCGCCGCGCAGCCCGCGGGAGCCGGTGTTCGAGCGGCATGTCATCGAGCATGTGCTGGTGAGCGGCACCACCATGGGCGTGCTTGCCTTCGCCACCTTTGCCTGGTTGATGCACGGCGGCAGTGACGCTACGGATGCGCGCAACGCCACCCTGATGCTGATGGTGCTGTTTGGCAACATCCACGCCCTCAGCAGCCGCTCGGAGACGCAGTCTCTGTTCCGGATGCCCCTGCTCAGCAACCCGTTCCTGATTCTGGCGGTGCCCTTTGCCCAGGGGGTGCACATCGCGGCCATGTACCTGCCGGGCATCAGTGACGTGCTGGCGCTGAGCCCGGTGACCCTTTCGCAGTGGCTGATGCTCCTGGGTGTGGCCCTGCTGCTGTTGTTGGTGGAAGAAGCGCACAAGTGGCACCTGCGCCGGCGCAAAGCCGCCGCCAATGCCACCGCTCGCCGTCGCGTTTGACTTGCTGTCCGCGTCAGACTCTATAGAGTTATGGTGTGCAAGCAACGGGATACGATCATGGAGCTGACAATCAATGGCAAGCTGACGGACGTTGATGCGGAGCAGGACATGCCCCTGCTCTGGGCCCTGCGGGATCTGCTGGGCCTGCGGGGCACCAAGTACGGCTGCGGCAAGGGGCTGTGCGGCGCCTGTACCGTGCATCTTGATGGGCAGCCGCGGCGCAGCTGCCAGCTCACCGTGGCGGATGCGGCGAAGGGCAAGGTTACCACCATCGAGGGTCTGTCCGCGGACGGTTCCCATCCCCTGCAGCAGGCATGGCGCGAATACAACGTACCTCAGTGCGGTTACTGCCAGTCCGGTCAGCTGATGAGCGCCAGCGCGCTGCTGGCCAGCAACCCGGCGCCTTCGGACGCCGAGATCAACAGCGCGATGGCGGGCAACCTGTGTCGCTGCGGCACCTATCCACGGATCCGGACGGCGATCAAGAGTACCTTTGTGGATGCCGCCGCAAGCGCGAAACCCGGAACCGGGGAGGGCGCGGCATGAACACTTTCAGCCTGGTTTCCCGTCGCCGTTTCCTGCAGTTGACCGGTTTTGCCGCCAGCGGTCTGGTGCTGGGTGCGGTTGCGCCGCGCAATCTGGCGTTGGCGGGCATTCTCGATGAGGCCGAAGGTTCCCAGCTCAACCTGTTTGTCAGCGTCGCCGCAGACGGCACCGTGGAGATCATTGCCCATCGCTCCGAGATGGGTACCGGCATCCGCACCAGCCTGCCCCAGGTGGTTGCGGATGAGATGGAGGCAGACTGGCAGCGGGTCAAGGTGATCCAGGCCCATGGGGACGCGCGCTATGGCAGCCAGAACACCGACGGCTCCCGCTCCGTGCGCGACTTCTATCACATCATGCGGCAGATGGGGGCCGCGGCCCGCACCCTGCTGGAACAGGCCGCGGCGGCGACCTGGCAGGTGCCGGTCGAGGAGTGCGCGGCGCGCAATCACGCGGTGTACCACAGCAGCGGCGACAGCCTCGGCTTTGGCGAGCTGGCGGCCCGGGCTGCTGTGCTGTCATTGCCGGACCTGGAAACCCTGCGCCTCAAGGACACGGCCGATTTCCGCTATATCGGCAAGAATGTGCCCATTGTCGACCTGCATGATATGACCACTGGCAATACCACCTACGGTATCGACGTGCAGGTGCCGGGGATGCTCTACGCCAGTATCGAAAGAACCCCGTGGCTGCAGGGGCGCATAGCCTCCTATGATTCCTCCGCGGCACTGGCGGTGAAAGGTGTGCTCGATGTCGTTGAGTTGAAGGCCATCGAGGGCGCCCCGGGCTTCAACCCGATTGAAGGCATTGCGGTTATCGCGACCAACAATCACAGCGCTCTCAAGGGGCGTGCGGCACTCAGGGTACGCTGGCGCAAGAGCGATCACAGCGGCCACAGTTCCGCGACCTATCTGGATGAGCTGGTGGCCCGGGTCGAGGGTGGCGCGGGCAAGGTGCAGCGCGAGCGCGGCGACGTGGATGGCGCACTGGCCAGCGCAGCCTCGGTGATCGAGGCGACCTACCGCACCCCCTACCTTGCCCACGCCTCCATGGAGCCACCCGTGGCGACCGCACGGGTCACGGATGATGGCTGTGAAATCTGGGCCTGTACCCAGACTCCCCAGGCCACCCAGCGCGCAGTTGCGGAAACTCTGGAGCTGGATGTTGCCGCCGTGACCGTGCACGTGACCCTGCTGGGCGGCGGCTTCGGGCGCAAATCCAAGCCGGACTTTTCGGTAGAGGCTGCGCGCCTGGCGTCCCACGTGGGCAAGCCGGTACAGGTCGTCTGGAGCCGGGAGGATGACATACGCCACGATTATTTCCACTCCTGCAGTGCCCAGCATTTCAAGGCGGCGCTGGACGATGCGGGCAGCGTGACTGGCTGGCTGGCGCGGGAGGCCTCACCGCCGATCGGCGCCACCTTCGATACCAGTGTGCGCAGCAACGGCGCCGGCGGTCTGTCGCAGAGCTTTGCCAGCGTTCCCTTCGCGGTGCCCAACCTGCGGGTGGAGAGCCACGAGGCCCCTGCCCACGTGCGCATCGGCTGGCTGCGCTCGGTGTACAACATTCCCTTCGCCTTCGGCGTTGGTAGTTTCGTCGATGAACTGGCTCACGCCGCCGGTCGCGACCCCGCCGGGTTCTGGCTGGAACTGATCGGCGAGGACCGGCTGCTGGACTTCAGCGCCGAAGGCTTCGACTACAGCAACTACGGGCGGTCAATCACGGACTATCCCTATGACACGGCGCGCACCAAGAACGTGATCCGCCAGCTGGTGTCCTCCATCCCCTGGGGCGAGGCGCTGCCGGCGGGGCAGGGCTGGGGGCTCTCGGTGGCCAACAGTTTCCTCAGCGATGTCGCCGTTGCCAGCAAGGTGGAAGTCCGGGATGGCCGGTTACGGGTACTGGAGCTCCACGGGGTGATCGACGCCGGCCGGGTTATCAACCCGGACCGGGTTCATGCGCAGATGGAGGGGGGCATGATTTTCGGCCTCAGTCTGGCATTGAACGGTGAGATGACCTTCGCTGGCGGCGAGGCGCAGCAGTCCAACTTCCACGACTATCCGATTGCGCGCATGGATCAGGTGCCGGCGGTGATCCGCAGCCATATCGTCCCCAGCGAGGCCGCCCCGACCGGGGTCGGCGAACCGCCCACGCCGCCTACTGCC